>CAZASJ010000011.1:0-32216 GCA_964487735.1 uncultured Bacteroidales bacterium
AGGCTCCGGCGACCAGGTGAAATACACGGTCGGGCGGTCAGGAACAAGTACGGGTTTGGTGATGGTGTCATAGCATAAAAGCTGGGCTGAATCTGAGGTGATAATAAGGCTAACATTGTAAATGCCTCCAGAACTAAAAATATGTATAGGATTTTGCAGATTGGAACTGTCACCATCACCAAAATACCAAAGCCATTCCACAAGATTAAAACCTTGTGGACTTGAGGACATATCGGTAAAGCCGATGGTATCACATCTTATAACATTATATTCAAAATCGGCTGTGGGTGGTTCAGCCATGAAAATGGTATAAGTGATACTGCTTTGACAGAGCCAAACTGCAGTAACAGTAAGCGTTACATCAATAAAGCCATAGGCGTTATAAGAATGGCTTACATTCTGGCCGGAAGCTGTTGTTCCGTCACCAAAATCCCATTCCCAACTTGAAATTGCAGCACTACTGAAACCATTGAAGATAACCGCGGAATTATTGCAACTGGCAGTAATGCTACTGGTGAAACCAACATCAGGATATTCAAAAACAGAAACCTCATGCCTGACGGTATCTGTACAGCCCATCTCATCGATAAATGAAAATGTTACTGTGTATACACCTGTATCTGCGTAAATGTATTGAGGATTGGAAAGAGTGGAAGCATTGCCATCACCAAAGTCCCATAGCCAGCTTACAAGGTTCGCACTTCCTGTTTTTGTGAATGTCAGGCTTTCACCAATACAGCTTGAGTCATTTGGGGTTATGATAAAGTCAGCATCTATCTTAGGGTATACTAAAACGGTGGTTCCAATAACACTGTCACAATTCCAAATCGACATCAGGGTGTCGGAGTACACTCCACTTGTAGAAATCCAGCTTCCTCCGGGCAACAGCAGGGAGTCACCATAACATATCTCATAATATTGTGTTTGGTCGTATGTAGGATGAATAGTGAGTATCATCTCATCGATAGAATCGCAATTGAGGATGTTTGATGCTACCATTGTCAGCAAGATCGGTCCTAATTCTCCAGGAGCAGGCACATAGACTGGGACTTCAGCCGTGGGGTCAACGAAGAAACCGGCACCTCCCGACCACATCCGGTAGTTCTCATTGAAGGCTGCCGGGACCAGGGTGGAATTTGCAAAGTCATATGGTTCATCCTGGCAATGATTTTCATCAGATCCGGCAAAGGCATAAGCTCCCTGGGTTACATAAATACGCATCATGGAAGTGTCATTGTAGCAAGGGGCTATTCCATATGCAACCATGAAAAGGTCGACCCAAACATTAAATTCAAAATCTGCCGGTGTATATACAGGGGCTACCAAGGTAGGGTCATTGAAACTTCCCATGCCACCATACCAAAAAACTGAACTATAATTAGATGCAGATGGAGGCATTGGCATTGTGGAAAGGTCAAAGGGTACATCCTCGCATGACATCGTATCCTGTCCGGCATAAGCAATAGGTAATGGATGGACAATGATATCATATTGAACCTGTGATGTGCAGAAAGTAAGGGTAACAGTATAGGTGTTCGGGAGATTAAAGGTATGCGAAACGTTTTTTCCAATATCACTATTTCCGTCACCAAAATCCCAGACATATTGTGTAAAATTATATAAGCCAATGGCTGAAAAATCAACAATATATCCTTCACATGAAGGAGAAGGGGACATGACAAAATCTATGACAGGCTCCACCACAACCCTTTGATAGATTGTTGTGTCTAAACAGCCATTTGAATTTTCCGCAACCAGCATTACCGAATAAGTCCCGGGGCTGTTATATGAATGTGTTGTGAATTGTCCTGTACCGGTATTTCCATCACCAAAATCCCAAACCCAATCAATGATATCAGGACTTCCTGTGCCAGTGAAAGCAACAAGTTCGTTCACGCATGATGTGTCATTAGGCGATATGGTGAAATCACAGGTAGGAAGTTCAAAAATGGTAAGCTGCTGAACCATGGTATCGCGGCAGCTGTTTTCATTGTATACATACATAGTCACATTGTAGGTTCCGGCAGTGGCATAAGTATGTGTTGCGTTTTGAGTATTGGCTGTATTTCCATCTCCAAAGTCCCATACCCAATTAAGTATATTTGTCGATGAATTTCCCAGAAAAACCAGTTCTTCAAGGCGACAAATGGAATCGTTTGGCAGAATGCCGAAATCGGCCACAGGCAATTCAAAGACTTCAATACTATGATAAACAGTGTCTCTGCATAAATCATCATTTATTACGATCAAGCGAATATTATATGTTCCGGCCGTAGCATACGAATGAATTATATTCTGTCCTGATCCGGAGTTTCCATCATCGAAATCCCATAGCCAATCAATGATCGTGGTGCTTGATGTGGCATCCATCGAAATCAATTCATTCACGCACAATGAATCTCCGGGCAATATGCTAAAATCTGCTTCCGGGCCATCAAAAATGCTTAGTTGCATGATATCGGTATCATTGCTACAGGGTACAAGCCCATAGGTAACAAGAGTGAAGTCGATTGTACCCAGCTCTCCTACAGCTGGTGTATAAATGGGCTGCAAGTTTTTGGGATTATCAAAGGAACCACTTCCCCCGAACCATTTGAGGGAGTCAAAACTCATGGCGGAAGCTGGAATTGCTGCAATTGAAAAATCATAACTGTAATGCTCGCAAATACTCTCATCTGATCCGGCATCAGCCAGAGTGGGCTGATTTACGATATGTTGGTATGTTGTGAATTTTGAACATACATTCAATGTGACATCGAATGTGTCATAGGTATTGTAAATATGGTAAACATCATATCCAATGGCTGTATTTCCATCCCCAAAGTCCCAGTTCCAATCCGTAAATGTAGCGGTGCCAATACCACTGAACCATACAGTGTCTCCTACACAAGAGGGGCTGGGGTTGATACTGAAATCGATTGCCAGGTCGATAATAACCCTTTGGCCCGTGATGGTATCGGTACATCCTGAAACATTCAAAACAATAAGTGTGATCGTATATGTTCCCGGCAGGGGATAACTATGGCTTGTATTTTGTCCGGTAGAAGTATTTCCATCCCCAAAGTCCCAGCTCCATGCGATTATACTGGTACCGGAAGTATCAATGCCTGTAAAATTGATCAATTCATTTGTACAAGCTGTATCCGTAGGGTCTGTTGTAAATCCGGGAGCCGGGATGGAATCAATTGTCAGGATCATGAATGATGTGTCATGATCACAGCTACCGGTTCCATAGGCAACCAGTCCCAGGTTTACCTGGCCGTATTCACTCATTGCCGGAAAATATATTGGCAATAGACTTGTTGGATCACTATATGTGCCAAATCCTCCTATCCACCTTAAGGAGTCTATATAACTAGTGGATGGAAGTGATGAGGAGGTCGAAAAATCGAATGCTACATTATGACAGCTATGTTCGTCGGAGCCTGCATCGGCAATTGCAGTAGGGAAAACAATTATATCAATTGTATCACGATTGATACATCCACCCGGTCTGTTGGTAATGAGCATGTATGTTAGGGTATCCGGATCAGTCAGTGTTCCATTATAAAAGAAAATCGGATTGGAAACAGTGCCATCACTAAGATAGTTTGAGGGAACCCATATATAGTTTTGTCCTTTTATGGAGTCGGAGCCGATCTGTAGGTCCTGCCATGTGCATGTCAATGTATCTGCTCCTGCATTGATCAAATGGATCTCAGCTATCTCCAGGATTGTTTCATTGCAAATGCAAGTATCCTGCTCAAGGCTAATGGAAGCAAGTATATCACAGACCTTATTGGCAGGGACCCTGAAAGTGGCTGTGGCCATCAGACTGTCTCCGGCTGGAAGATTATTTGAATAAATACGTTGGAAATACAATGAATCTGCTGTTCCTTCATCTGGCAAGCCATTTCCATTCGCATCATGGGATAATATAATATCCAGGCTATCACTGTTGAAAGGCAAGCCTCCTGTATTCTTAATGTAATATGTAATGTTTACTATTTCAGCTGTATCCCCATCGGGATAACTAAATGCATTGTATGACCCAAAATCAACATTGTCTTTGAAGACAGCCATATAGGTCTGTATATTGGTTGTTATTGATTGAATAAGACAATCACCCCCGGGCGCAGAAATACATGGCACAGAAGCCACCAGCATGGCACTTGTTTCGAGCAAGATGGTATCACATTCCAGGCTTCCCGGATCAATATCTATAAGATCATATGTGAAAACAATGGAGTCATTCACCCCGAGGTTTGGCATAATATCAAATTGCAAAAAGCGAATTCCACCTATGACAAGGTTGTTGGATAGTCCTGATGGTCCATTGTGAAGACCTGTTATGGATCCGTTTACATAATCGTAAGCATCATCGATGGAGGCTGTAAGCTTTTCAATACTGGATACGGAATTTGGTCCCAGGTTGATTATCTTTACCTTAATGGTTGATGCATTGGAACAAGTGGGTAGATAATTATCGGCATCCGTGTTTAATACATATAAATTTACATTGGTGGGCAAGCCGTCGATCAGAATAGGAGAAGAAAATGATTCCCTGGTTTTAATATCTCCGCATGCATTGGATGCAGAAGCAATCAGTTTCATGGCTGTCCCTGATATCAGGTCACAGTCTGTAAGTATTTTAAAACGCACTTTATATCCATTCTTAGGGATACTGTCAACTCCCTTCAGGATATCTATGCCGTTTGGATCTGTTGAAATATTGTAAATCCATTTATTGCTTCCTGCCGGGATATTTAAAGGGTCAGAAATGCTTACCCATGAAGAGGAATTAAATGGAAAAAGAAATTCGGATTTGGAGTTGAGTATTTCAACCCCTGGAGGTACTTCTACGGTCAGAAGAAGGTCATATCCGTTGGAAAGTTGGGTATTGGTTACTTCCGCTTCATAAACAAGTGTATCGCAAAGAGACAGAGGGTTGATGGGGGAAGTAATTAAAAGGTTTAAGTTAACGTCTTTAGGGGCTAGATAGAGGAACGTATTGTTCTCATTGCAAATATAAGCTGTAGGAGGATAGCCGAGCTCTGGATTCACTGGATATCCTGTACAATTAAAGGCATGTCGTACAAAAAGACTATCGAATGCACATGATGAATAAGTTGCTTTGATCCTGTAGGTATAGCAGCTGTCATCTTCAAAGGTTCCCAGTTGGGTCCAATACTTACCTGGACTGTATATATTAAAAGGCAGGCTTATGGCATTGCCTGATGTGATGTCTTGAATATCTACTATTTCAATTCCTGTTGATGCGCTTTCAAATGCAAGCCAGTTATATTCAGCATCAAGATTGGTAATATTGCATAACCGTATCTCCCATTTAACTGTATCCACAGTTCCTTCAGCAGTGGTAATCAGTGGAGTAAGTCCAACATCAGCAGGTCTGTAGGGCCTTGTTCTGCTATTTGTCAATGCATGGTTTACGCCAATACCATCTACATAGAATTGATATCTCCCAGCTGTAAACATCTGATAAGAGATGGTTGTTCCTGCCTGACAGGATGGCATCACATCAAAATCGATACGATCCTCGTTCTGGCTGCAATCGTAATATGCAGAATAACTCCAGGAAGCATCCCTTACAAAGATCAGTTGTGTGACTGTTGCACCAGTATTAATAATAGGATCTGCAATGGACTCAGAAGTCAGTCCACCTGTTTTTAGCCTGTATCGATGGGTGGCACTCCCTGCTTGATAGATAAAGCCTGGAGGTAATTCTACAACCATTGAATCGAGTACTTCAAATGGCCTGACTTCATCAGGGAATGGCCTTACGCCACCGCAATCTTCAAGCCAGCGGTATATTTGTCCGTAATAATCAAGATTCATACAACCTTCCAGGGTTGTTGGATTTATATATGTACTACCTGAATAAGTGTAATTGCTCCCGAGAATATTATATGTTTCACCTCTGTCGTTACAATAATATTCAACATTGTCCTGTATCCAAAAAAACCTTGCCCTTAGTGCTGGAACAGTTTCCCAGTTTGTCCTTGCTACATTTCTTAGCTGTCCATAAACCCGATATACAAGTGAATCACCAGGTGATAAAGAGATACCCTGCAGGCATCCTCCCGCCAGAGACAGATCACTGATGTTTAGTTGCAGTGATGAGGTTGTTGCATTTGTGATCGTTGGTAAATTATGGGCACAGGTGTACCACTGCGAGGTTTCAACATCCCTGAAGAACAAGGTGTCAGTAAGATAATCGAAGAAAAGATTATTGGCCCATGCACCAGGTAGATTCTCATGTTCAAGTCTGAAGTACAGGCTGTCAATATCACCCTTAAGGATACCTGAGGCTGAAATTATGATTGAATCTCTGGACAGAGCATAATCAAGTTGAAGGTTGGTGTTGGAAGGATCGACTCGCTGCGACAATTGATTGTCTGTCCAACCAAGGGTTGTCCTATAAATTTTAAAGTCTGATATGTATGGATCAGTGCAAGGCCCGGGGGGGCATTGTAGCCCGAAAACCGGTGTTTCTGAGCACCAGTAAGTAAAGAGCCTGGCGGGATAATTTGTTTTATCACACCAGAATTTTAAACTAGTGTTAATTGTTCCGGTAGGTGAGTGGGGAACAGCGCAGTCTACCTGGATGGGGACCCTGAACCATCCACCACTCAAAATCCGGGTTTTATTCAGAAAGTATGTAACTGTATCGCCATTTATCAGTGGAGCTCCCATTCCTGAACCCTTAAAAGTTGCTGTACCTGCTGCGATGCTTACTCCTGGTGGAAGAATCAGTTGATATATGACGGAATCATTCGGACACGCATCGTTATTTACGCTTGTCGAAGTAGAGACTTCTTGTTCCATCCAAACAGGAATTCCATTGTATATATCTGGAGGAATGGTGTGCTGACGAGTATTCGTATTGTAGGTCATGAATTGATTCACGCTGCTGCTGGGAGGGAAGGTTGCTCCTGGTGTGCTACCGCATTGATCAGTGAAATCATATCCATATCTGAATCCCTGCCAAGCATTGTTGGTCCATCCGCGGCCACAATTATTTCCAGTGGCAATGTTTGCCTGTGCTTCTGTCCAGTCATAATAGGTATGAGCCTTAATAGTGACCGTATTTCCCACCGGAAGATCGTCAAAGAACCCATCGCCATCTGCGTCCTCAAGGCCTATTCCCGGACCATCAGGGTCGGTTTGGAATTCCCATTGTGTATAATAAGCATATTGGCCGCTGATGGCACCGGCTGCATAATTGAAGAATGCTTCCTGATACATTCCGTTTACTGAGAATGAATCAATTTTATTCAGCCAGTTGGCATTAGGATAATATGTATTTCCTCCCGACGAAAAGCCACCTAAACTCACAATGTCATAGGCCGTTCCAGCGCCAGAACCATTGTTTGTTAACGTAAATTCCACAAAGCCTGAATTGTCGATGAATCCCCATGAAAGGCGGTTGGCTGTAAACCCCATGCTCAAAAGGGGGACCCCGGAAGATGGAGAAACTGACGGGAAGGCGGTATAAAAGTTGCAATAGGAACCATAACATCCCCATGCTGCTTTAAGGGTGCTTTCCCCTCCTGAGCATCCAAGCAGCTTAACGGTTTCAGAAACAATGATTGATTCACCATAGTCAAACAAATTGTTTCCTCCGGGAAGATCAGAGCCTGTAATGATGATTGTATCAATAAGTACAGGGCCCGGACCGGCATCCTTTATGAGTGTTCCGATACTAACCGATATAATCTCGATGTCAACCCCATGCTCATCAAGAAGGATCAGGGTGTCAATAGAAGCATCCAATCCCTGTTGTTCGATGGTGATGTCTCTCGTAAGATTTTGATTTACAGGGATCACAGCTGAGCTGTTTGTGATATTTGTAATCACCAGGGAAGGAAAGTAATAATTTTGCAGTGGGGGATCACTGCCTGTATATGTTGAACTGTTATAAGTAAGGATGTAATTGAAATTGTCGTTGTTTGTATATCCACAAATTAGCCCAGCATTGTATTCTATGGCATGAGCCGTATTGTTCAAAATGTCTGGAACATTAAATGTTGGCTGGTTAAGGTTGCTGATATTCAACTCTGTAGCACCATTTATTGTTCCTTGGACATATTGGCAGCCAGGCGGAAGATCCAGAAGCAAAGATGAGCCTGACAATGTAAATCCGGTAGTATTTGCGATCAAAAGGGAAAATGTACTGTCGTCTTCACATATGATAAGTGATCCTGGTTTGCTGGTCGGGGATACCATTACCTGTGAGTATGAGATCCCGGAAAAGAAAACTAAAAAGCTAAATAGATATGCAAAAGAAGTGTATTTAGCTGAATACGAAATACTTATATGTAGCTTTTTGTGCAATTATAGTAAATTGTAGTATTGAAGGAAGTGATTTGGTGTTTAATCACGAAAGATACAAAAAATATCAAGCAAATGATGGGTACTTGTATCTGTCGATTGTCAATTGACAATTGACAATCGGATGTCAGATATCCCTTGATCATTGCTGTTTGAATGACTCGCAATCTCAGATGTGAGTTCCTATACAGATATGCCTGTAGGTTTTTCTATTTAGATCAATAGCCCCAAAGACTTTGTCTTTAAGGGCTAAGGTGTGTGATCGCAGCAGGATTAGCTATGCTGATCCATTAAGGGGGATACCAATGCCAAAAACCCTGCACGAGCAATGCTCTAATGTGACTTGTCTTATATCCAGTCCCGCAAGCAAGCTTGGGGCCTGAATATAAGAAAGCCCCCCAGACTTCGTCTGCAGGGCTTTTGTCTTTCGTGATCGCAGCAGGATTCGAACCTGCGACCGACAGCTTAGAAGGCTGTTGCTCTATCCAGCTGAGCTATGCGACCAATTTCGGCTGCAAAATTACAAATATTAATGGTATATATGCAAATACATTGTCAATATAAACTAAATTCCCGAAATCGTAAAATGTCATATATTTGCTTTTCCCTGCTGGTTTCAGCAAAAGGCAATAAAATATTCCTGATATAATGGTATTGCAATTTCTCGGAAATGGCCTGGTAAATGGAAGCCTCATCGCATTAACTGCGCTGGGCTTCTCCTTGATTTACAATACCACCCGCATATTCCATATCGCTTATGCCGGAATATATGTCTGGGCCGGTTATATGCTCTATGTTTTTGTGGAATATCTGCAGTGGCCTGTTGCAGTTTCTTTTGTTATGGCCATGATATTTGCAGCCATCATCAGTGTGGCTTGCGAACAGCTGATATATCAGCCATTGATAAACCGTGGCCGCTCGCATAATGCCATGATGATTAGCTCAATTGGTATCCTGGTTTTGTTGGTGAGCCTGTCTGAACTATTCTTTGGAAATGCAGCCCTCTATATAGATTTCAGTATTTCTTCGGCAAAATTTGGCAGTCGGATGTTTCCTTCTGTTTACAGGCTTCTCAGTCTAATCATTAGCCTCTTTATTTTGGGTGCTTTCTTTTTATATCTGAAATTTAGCCCTGTCGGGATAAGAATAAGGGCATTGCGCGACAGTGAGCAGCTGAGTCGGCTATTTGGGGTCAGGACGACAAAATTAAAGTCCCTGCTTTATGTATTGTCAGGTTTATTTGTGGCTTCTGCCGCCGGATTGAGTGCCCTTGATGTTGGGATTAACCCACATCTAGGTATTGCAATATTCATAAATGCATTTGTGGCCCTGGTGATAGGGGGTATAGGCCGATTCGACGGGCCGGTGATCGGTGGGATTTTACTTGGACTGCTTCAATCTCTTACCGAATATTTTATCGACAGCCGCTGGGTAATGATGATCACATTTATTGTATTGATATTATTCCTGATGCTTCGGCCACAGGGATTAATTCCTGAAAGGTCGAGGAGTTTCTGATATGGGATACATTGTGCATATACTGATACTGGTCAATATCTACATTATCTTAAGTGTGGCAACGGGATTGATCGTGGGTTTGTCGAGGATGATATCGCTCGGACAGGCTGCATTTTATGGCATAGGTGCCTATTTTACAGCCCTGAGTATTTTATTCCTTGAACTGTCGCTTATTCCTTCTCTCTTACTGGTAATGATTGTAAATGCTTTGATCAGCCTGCTGATCGCATGGCCTGCTATTCGTCTTAAAGGCGATTATTTCATACTGGCAACACTGGCTTTTCAGTTCATTGTTTATGCTTTATTAAATAATCTTACTGAAATTACCAATGGAAGCCTGGGCATCAGCGATATTGCCCCTGTTTCCCTGTTTGGATTTATCGGAATAAGTACACAAACTTCATTCTTGATCTTAAGTTCAGTCCTCACCATCATAGTACTTATCGTGTTTTATTACATCTACCATTCCCCATTCGGAACAGCATTGAAAGCACTTGGGGAAGACGAAGTCGCTTTACAGACCATGGGTCGTAATACGCAGAGAATGAAGATAATGGCCTTTATGATCTCAAGCGCTTTCATCGCTTGGGCATCATATATTTTTGCCACTTATATGACCTATATCTTTCCGGGTGGTTTTCACCTGGAGGAATCCATTTTTATATTGATCGCTGTATTAATAGGTGGCAGTGGCACGATCAGGGGTGGAGTAGCAGGTGCTGTTTTTGTGATTGTTCTGCCTGAGCTGCTGCGGTATTCCGGTTTGCCGGATGATATCGCTGCACCAATGAAACAAATAATTTTCGGTTTGATACTCATCTTGGTTATGAAGTACAGGCCAAATGGGTTGATGGGGGAATTGAAATTGTAAACATGGATATCATTCTTGACATACAGAATATTCAAAAAAGCTTCGCAATCAATTACGGAGCCGGAAGAGCTGTATTTGGGAATGAATACAAGAATATTATAAATAACCTGACAATGCAGGTGCCTGCAGCTCAGGTAACAGCACTGGTTGGAGGAAACGGAGCCGGGAAGACCACCCTCTTTAACCTGATTTCGGGTTTGATCAGGCCGGAAAGCGGAAAAATATATTATCATTTCATAGAGACGACAATAGAATGCACAGGTGCTTCTCCATGGAAGATCGCAGATAGTGGCATTGGCCGTATGTTTCAGGGATCCAGGGTTTATTCCGGGCTTAGCGTATTGGATAACTTATTGATACAGGCCCGGCAGAAGATGTCAGAATCACCCATTAGCAGACTCAGGAACCCGATTGCATATAAAAAGGATGATAAGGAATTGATGGACAGCATATATGAGCGTATAAAAGTGTATGGAGAATTGAATGAGCTTTGGGCAAATAAATCTCAGGCGGCATCCTCATTGTCATTTGCGCAGCAGCGAATGCTTTCACTGGCCGGATTGATATTGGGCGATTATCACTTGCTGTTATTGGATGAGCCTTCATCAGGATTAAACCCTGAATCGTTCGATACCCTTTACCGCATCATTAAAGACCTTAAGGAAAAGGGGAAAAGTATTTTTCTCATTGAGCATAATATGGAATTTATCAGGGAAATTGTAGATCAATGCCATTTTTTAACGGATGGCAGCATTCTGTTTTCCGGCCCTCCCGAAGAAGTATTGAATCATGAAGAAGTAAAACAAAGCTATTTGCTCTGATGTTGAAATTTAACCATATAAATGCTGCTTATCATGCGGGATACCCCATCCTGTCTGATATCAATCTGGAAATAGGTAGTCATGAGCAGATTGCATTGTTGGGAAGGAATGGTGCTGGTAAGACTACATTTGCGAATACCGTTTTTGGAAATGTACCTATTATCAGTGGTGAGATCATATTTAATGGAATAAACCTGCGGTCTTCTTCACTTGAAAAGATCAGTAATTTTGGTATTGGATATTTTATGCAGGATGCACCGGTTTTTACTCAGATGACTGTAAAAGAGAATCTGATCATGGCGGCCGGAAGAAAGGGAGCAGACTCCTTTCCAAAACGCTACGAAGAAATCAGAAGACTGATGCCGCTTTTTGCGGAAAGATCTGTAGAAAAAATGCTTGCAGGTTCATTGTCAGGGGGTGAACGAACACAACTTTGCCTGTCAATGGTCATATTTAATAAGCCTGATCTTCTGATCCTTGATGAGCCTTTTGCCGGCTTATCGCCAACAAATTCACGGCAAATACTAAAAATCCTTGAAGAATACAGAACAGATACAAAGGCATCTGTTATTATGATCGCTCAGGACAGGTATCTGGCATCAAATTTCTGCAATACCTTATATGTAATTCGCGAAGGAAAAATACAACAGGATTGATTTTTTAACAAATTTATTTATATCTTGCGAACTAAATATAGATTTATGCAGCAAGATGCCATTATTTGTACAAGGTGTAGCGTTTCTGATTATGTTAAAGCAGGCTTTGTAAAAGGAGTTCAACGCTATAAGTGCAAATCCTGTGGTTATCATTTTACAGGGAAAGTTAAGGGTATAGAGTCAGACATAAAGCGTTTGGCGGTCCATCTTTTCCTGGAAGGATTGGGTTACAGGGCCATTGGCAGGATCATCGGAGTTAGTGATGTGGCCATTGCCAAATGGATCACACCAATGAAAGACATCCTGACTCCAATGCGTAAGAAGCAGGTAAGGGTAACAGAAATGCATAAACTCGAGCATTTCTTCGTTACCAAGGAAATGTTCAATAATTTTGGCTGGTTGCTGATTGGCATAGAGGAGAATAAGGATCTTTGTCTTTTCGGTTCATATACATCAGGAAACTGCCGGATTGATTCGGCAGAACATTATTAATTATGGATTATGGATTATGGATTATGGATTATGGATTATGGATTATGGATTGATTCCAGCATCCAGGATTGAGTTCCGACTTTGTTCACCGAAGCTTTTCATCCTTCGCCGTGGCTTCGGATGATGAAAAGCGAAGGTGAAGTATCCAGCATCCAGTATCTATCCCAAGTTCGCATTTATTTGCAAAATTTTATATATTATTGCCGACTGATAAGCAGAACTTATAACATTATGCGAAAGCTTACAGTTTTATTCCTGGTATTGTCAATTATGGCTTTTTCCTGCAATCAGCCGGAAAAGAAGGACAAGAAAAGAAAACAGGACAAAGAAACCCCATCTTTTACGATCGGCATGAACTTACCACTCAGCGGTAACGGAAGTTATTTTGGTGAAGAGTTTAAGAAAGGCGCCGAACTGGCCTTTGATCGCATCAATGATGAATCTGAAAAGATCCATATCAATGTCATTTATGAAGACAATAAGCTGAATCCAAAAGATGCTGTGAGTATTACAAAGAAGTTTATTGAAATTGATCATGTAAACCTTATTATATGTGGTTATACCCCCATCGTTCAAGCAACGATTGGCATGGTGGATCGTGCACAAATACCCATGCTTGCAAGCATGACAAGTTCTGCTGACATAGCATCGGGTTACGAATGGGTTTTTCGTGATTTTCCCCTTGAGTCTGAGATGATGCCGATTCTGGCTGCCTATGCCGGAGAAAAACTTGGGTTTAAAAGAGGTAGCTGGTTGGTCGTAAATGATGATATGGGCACAGATGCGGTTAAATATTTTACGCAAGAATATGAAAGCATCGGAGGCACAATGCAGAAAGGGGAAGTCTTTGAAGCCGCTGAACTGGACCTGCGGAATAAGATCAATATGATCATGCAGCACGATCCTGAGTTTATCCTTGTTATAGGACGTGGATCCGCCATGATAAATGCGTGCCGCCAGATACGGGAACGTGACCCGGAGATTATCATATTCAGTAATAATACAATGGACAATGAAAGAGTCTGGGAAGCCCTGGGTGACAATGCCAATAATATATTGTTTCCAAGGCCTTTTGTAGATCTTATGAGTGATCGCTATGTACTGGCCAATAATAAATTTACAACAAGCCATGGTCATGAGATGAATTGGCTGAATATTTATGGATTTTCAATTGCCAATTATCTTGCTCGCGGACTGAAATGGTCAAATGGAGAAAAGGAACTGATGCGTGATTATCTTACAACATTAGATGTTGAGTCTATTCGGGGGAATTTAAAGATGGCTGAAAATCACGATGTTCTGGTCCCAAATGTAATCTTTCGAAGAAGCGGCGGGAAAAATAACTGCGTATGGGTACCTGTCGATTAAGTTTTTAATTAACCAATATTTATAGATATGAACAAAGCATTACAATTGATTTTCGTTTCACTGACTGCTTTTTTCCTTTCGTCGGCCATAGCCTATGGGCAGACTTCAACGGTCAGGGGATTTATTTATGACCTGGAATCAGGTGAGCCGCTCGAAATGGCAAACATTGCTGTTAAGGGAACCACCAACGGTACCACAAGCGATATGAAGGGATTTTTTAAGATTAATGTCCCAAAAGGAAAGGAAGTTACCTTGCAGATTTCCTTTATTGGTTACAAAACCACTGAATTGCTTGCCGAAGGCGGCACAGAGCTGAACATCAAATTAGTACCTGAAATGATCATGGGTAGAGAAGTGGTGATCAGTGCTTCCAGGGTAGACGAGAAACTGATGGAAGCTCCACTAACCATTCAAAAGATGAATGTGCGCGAAATTCAAAATGCGCCCTCCGGTGACTATTTCAGCGACCTGTCGACCATGAGAGATGTGGAGATCATTGACAATAGCATTGGGTTTAAAGCTTTTAATGCCAGGGGCTTTAATACAACATCACCTTTGCGTGTGGTCCAGTTCATAGATGGTGTCGATAATCAACTTCCTACTATCAATATTGTTACGGGGAATATGTTTGGTGTAAATGACCTGGACCTTGAAAATGTTGAGGTCATATCAGGCCCTGCCTCTGCTATGTATGGCCCAAATGCCATGCAGGGTGTTCTTAGTATGAGAACCAAAAGCCCTTTTAAATACCGTGGTGTTAGTCTTAAATTCAAGGCCGGAACGCGGGAGTATGGTGAGATACAATTTCGCTATGCCGATGTCTTTGCAAAAGGAAAACTGGGTTTCAAGATTACCGGATCGGCCATGAGGGCAAAGGATTGGCAGGCGAATGACCCTAAAGCCAATCGTTATGGGAACCAGCCTTCACCCCCTCAGAATTTTAATCAGATGATCGAAGATCAGGCCAATGCAGGCGTTCCTCTATTTCAGCAATTTATGGATTATGCTGCCATGTATCCGGATGCCAGTCCAGGGATGGTTCAGTTCATGATGCCGGGATATATGGAATCGCAATTGTATGATGGCAATACAGATAACTATAAGATCGGTGCAGGCTTGTATTATAAGTTAAATCCCGATATGATGCTTAAGTATGAAGGCCGCTATTCAACAGGTACAAGCCTGTTTATGGGAAATAATCGTGCCCCGCTTGAAGGCTTTTATCAAATGCAACATTTGCTTGGCCTCGACTATAAAGGGTTTAGCTTTAAAGCATATATGAACCAGGATGATACAAAGAATACATACAGTTTGCCGGCAACAGGGGTGAACATGGGCTTTTCATCATTAAAGTATGTAGATCCTGCATACCTTACTACCTATGTCGAGACTATGGCAGAACTTAGCGGTGGTTTCTCAAATCCGTTGGACGCAAACTGGGTTGGAGAATCAAAGAATAGCGCCCTGATGGCTGCAAATGGAGAATGGTTGCAACCGGGTACCGCCCGATGGGATCCTGCTTATGATAAGGTAACATCTTCAAACCCTCCTTTCGGTTCAAACTTCTCCAGTAAAACAACCATGTATCATCTTGAAGCTTTATATAACCATAGCTTCAACAGACTTGATCTTAACGTTGGAGCTTCTTTCCGAAACACAAATCCGGTTTCAAACGGAACGGTTTTTAACGATACAACAGAAAAGATCAATGTGGCTGAATATGGTGGTTTTGCACAGGCCATTTGGGATGTGGTGGAAAACCGATTTAAGATTTATGGTTCGGTTCGTGTTGATAAAAGTACCAATTATGATCTGCAATTCTCACCAAGGCTGGCACTTGTATATAACGTAAACGAATTTCATGTACTCAGGCTTACGGGGCAATCCGCTTTCAGGAGCCCTGTATTGTCAGACCAATATCAGTACCTCAACAAAGGATATGAATACACGATTGGAAATATTGCGGGCTTCGGAAATGCGTATACTTTGTCGTCTGTCATGGCCTTTGACGGAAGCAATCCCGAAGTGCTGCAAACAATCTATGTGGAGGCCGTGAAGCCTGAACAGCTTAAAAGCATTGAATTGGGCTACAATGGATTGATCACCGAGAAGTTTTTCCTCGATCTCAGTGTTTATTATAATATGTATTCAGATTTTATTACATATACACAAGTGGTAAGCCCTAATTCAGGCACTGCCGGAGAACAGAGTGGCGTAAATGATATCGCCAATAGAAATTACACACGTTATCTCGTGGCTACAAATACAACTCAGGATATAAATACCTATGGAGGAAGTATTGGCCTTACCTATTTTATTAAGCCAACACTGAAGGTTTATGGAAATTATACCTATTCAAAGCTGGATACTGCAAACTATACCAGCGACTTCATGATTGCCTACAATACTCCTGAGCATAAAGTAAACATCGGGATGGAAGGTAAGATTTACAAAGGCTGGGGGTTTGCACTCAATTGGAGATGGGTGGACGATTACATATGGGAATCAGTATTTGCTCCCTATCCGAACCTTATTAAGTCATATAATGTTACAGATCTGCAATTCAGCTTTGAAGTACCTCGCCTGATGTCGACCCTCAGGGTAGGAGGCTCAAACATATTCAATCAGGAATACACCCAGGCAACAGGCATGCCGCAAATAGGCGGATTCTATTATGGCTCCTGGACATTTAATCTTGATTTCAAGAAGTAGTATTAGTAGTTTTGTTTTTGGTTAGTTGCCAGGGCTCTGCGGAAACGCGGGGCCTTTTTTTATTTATCAGCATCTACCTGGTAAAGATGTTTCTCAATAAAACGCCAGTTCACATTCCAGGGCTGTTTCAGCCATCGTTTTTCAAGCAGCTTTGCATACTGAACAGTCATGTGCATACGCTTCTCATCTGAACTCATTGATTCGTCACCCGGGTCGAGTGGGGGGCATATCTCAACACTGATCTTCCCTGACATTGAGCAATCAATAAAGGTGGGTAATATCACCGCACCTGTGGAAATGCTTAATTCTGCATAACTGGGCCTGAATCCCCTGAGTTTCCCGAGGAATGAAATGGTATTGCTGCTCATGCCATGATAACCATCTCCAAGCAAATGGACAATATGGCCTTCGTTCAATACCTCACGGGCTTTATACATTTGTTTAAACAATTCACTCTGGGAATTATCCTTGAAGGCCAGCATTTTTGGACTGGTCTTTTCATTAATTCCCTCAAACTTTAAGGATTCTAAGCCTTTAGCCCTTACGATTGTATAGAAATTATCATATCCAAACATCGGGAAGACGGTAAGAGCTGCCTGTGCCATGCCAAAATGGCTGTTTAAAATGATCACTCCTTTGCCTTCTTTGAGGGTGTTGTCAAGATATTCCCTGCCGGGGAAATCAACATATTTGTGGAGTTTGGATGGTTTGATCCACGAAAGTGAAGCCGATCTCCAGCCTTTCAGGAAATTGGTGTTCAGTACCATAGGGATTAATTCGTCTTTATTATAATCCCCCGGAAGGTTTGAAAGGAATTCTTCGAAGAGTTTTGTTTTAGCCTTAAAATACTCTTCCCTGGCAAATTTTGTTTTGCAGAACCAGGAAATGACCCATGCCCCAATACCATAGGGGATGGTCTTGCTCCCCTTTACGGAATTAAAGTAATTGTTAACCTTCTGTACGTTCTTTTTATTTAGGATGAAGTTTGACATTAAATTGTTCTGTAGCTAAACTGTTATATCGTTATTCGTATAAATTAACCGGTATCAGGCACCTGTCCTATTCAATCTGCTTCGCAATATCCCTGATTTGTGGTGCTTCAATGATCATATCGATGTTTAGTTTTTTGCCAAAACGTTTTTCAACCTCATCGAAGGCTACAAAGAGCCTGAGCGAATCGGCACCAACGTCCATGATATTGTCTAATACGCCAATAGGAGATACTTCAAGGATGCGTTCGAAGATCTCCTTGAGTTCTTCTTCCAATCCATTTTCAGGCAATGCGATGTCTTTCTTGCTTTTGAATGATTCCCAGTCCGGCTCAGGAAATGCTCTGTAATCCACCTTCCCAATATCATTTTTTGGCAGATGATCGAGCCTGATGAAGTGGGAGGGGACCATATAGTCGGGAAGGTTTCGAAGCACCGAAAGTTTAAGATAATGCGGGTCAAGTTCCGAATTATCCTTTTCCACATAATATGCAATGATTTGCTTGGTACCGAAATTGTTTTCTTTAACTGCAACAGCGATCTCTTTCACCTGCTTGAGGTCCATCATCGTATTTTCGATCTCTCCGAGGTCAATGCGATAACCTCTGAGCTTGATAACCGCATCATTCCTTCCTACATGGACAATACAACCGTCCGAAAGCTTGTAACCCATGTCCTTTGAATGAAACGTACGTGAACCATCTTCATTCTGTATAAAGTCCCTGTTTGTAATTTCTTGCTGATTCCAGTAACCTTGCGTAAGGTATTTACTTGTGATCAGGATCTCACCTGCATTATATGGATCTGCCCTGTTTTTGTCCTCCGTCATAATGCTTAATTCCATTCCGGGTACGGCGTAGCCGATCGGAACATTATTTCCTTTGATGACAGTATCCTTTTCAATTTTATAAGCACGTGCTAAATATGCTTCAGAGCTGGCCAGTATATTATAAACGACAGCTCCTGATGCAAGGTGTTCGCGGATCTTATCTACATCGCTGCGGTATAATGTCTCTCCGCCCACAAGCAATCTTGATAATTTAGGAAATCGCCTTCCACTTCCCAGGGATGCAGTAAATTGTCTCAATATAGATGGGATCATCAGGCTAACATTGATTTTTTCCTGTCGCAACCACTTGCCGAAATCGGTAAAATTATCTTTTTTTAAGTCAAAAATGCACAATGTGGCTGCATTCAATAATGCCCCGTACATGGGCATGGCGTGTGCTGAGAAACTGATCGAGTAATAGTATGCCCAGCGATCTTCAGGCATTGTACAATCAATTGAATACATGCGCATAACAAAATGCAGCATATTTGCATGGCTGTGGACAACCCCTTTTGGGATGCCTGTGGACCCGGAAGTATAAGTAATAAAGGCTGCCTGGTCAGGTGATACTTCGGGGAATTCCGATTTATCAAGAACTGCAGTAAATTCTTCGTCCATGTTAATTATGGGGATGCTGCCGGCAAAACTTTTGACCTGTGAAAGATTCATATTATTGGTCAGGATGATGCTGCAGCCACTGTCGCCAAGCATTTGGAGGTTTCGTGCCACAGGAAAGGAAGGGTCGAGGGCAACATATGTTTTTCCCGCTTTAAGTATGGAGAGTATTGCAAGTGGCTGATTGATGCCATGCTCCAGGTAAATGGCAGCCCGGGTGCTCGCTGGTCCGATAATAGCAAGGATGGCAGTGGCAATACGGTCGGCTTTTTCATTTAACTGCCTATAGCTCAGACTCGTTTCTTGAAATTTTATGGCTTCAGTATCAGGATAATGACGAGCCATTTCCTCAAACCTGGAATGAATCGTTTGATTGGGGTCATTTATTGCCTGTGGATATTGGATACTCATTTCTTCTTTATTTTATTCAGAATTTGGTCCGAAATTAATTACTTTCTCATAAACCTCCAATGTGCCAAGAAGTGATTTTCTCCAGGAGAATTTTAAAGATTGTTTGAGTGCCTCATGTCTTAGATTCTGAGCAAGCTCAGTATCCTCAAAGAGGAGCTTCATTTTGTTCTTGATCTCTTCAACATTGTATGGATCAGCAGGGATGCCGCCTTTGCCAACCACTTCGGGCAGCGAACTGTTGTTCCCATAAAGAACAGGTGTTCCGCAACTCATTGCTTCCAGGGCGGGCAATCCGAATCCCTCATAAAATGAAAGATAGCACAATGCCAGTGCTTCGGAATATACCGATGCAAGGTCATCATCATCTATGAATCCTGTGTAAATAATGCGTTCGTTGTAAATTTGATCCTGTAGCATGGTTTGCTGACTCATCCAACCCTTCTTACCGGCTATGACAAGAGCAAGTGGGTAGTCGGGATGCTCCCTTACCAATGCATTGAATGCCTTTATGGTGTTGGCAATGTTTTTTCTGGGTTCCAGGGTCGACAAGCAAAGGAAGTATGCAGTTTCTCCCGGGATCCCGTATTTTTCTTTCACTCTGGCGGTATCATCCCTGTTTACCTCAAAATGAAATTTTGATTTGTCTGTCGATTCGTAAACAAGGTGAATGTTTTCTTTTGATATGCTGATTTCTTTTAAGGTATCGTTCAGGGTAGATTGGGAGACTGCTAATACACTTGAACCTGAACGCTGGATGAATTTCAGGCCTTTTTCGGCGTTGGAAATATTTACCGGGGTGTGAAATTGAGCATACGATCTATGGGTAAGGTCGTGAACAGTAGTAAGCAAGGGTGTTTTGGTTTTCCTGAAAGGATAATAATGCTGTTTGAGGGGAAGATGGATCAGGTCATAAGCCCTGAATTCTTTTTCTGATTGAGGCACAATAAACAATTGCCTGATCGTGCTGTACAGTATGTTTAATTGTCCGTAAGCATAACTTAAAATCCGAATCATCAGGTTGATGGATCCTAGTATTCCTTTCTTAAAGAATATGTAGGTCTTGTGAAAGATCTTTATGTTGTTTCTGTGCAGCCATGCAGCAAATTTATCAGGAACCAACATGACCATGGCATGTTCGAATCTTTCAATAATTGATTTCTTTGGCTTATGGGCATCCCCTGACGCGGATTTCAGGTCGGCATTCTTGAAAGGATTGAATATGTGGTTTTTAAATTCCGACAGTGGATAGATCTTGTTTTTAATATAAAGGTCGATCTCCCACCTGGACAGGGGGTTGTCTGTTACCTGGATCAGGCCTTTCAGCAGGTCCATCTGGTATCGTTTCACGCCATCATTGTCAGGCAGGACAACTTTATCTGCCTCCATCAAAACCTTCATTTTTCGCTCAGGAAGTGGCCCCGCATCCAGCCCCAGCTTTTCAATAACCAGGTAATCCAGGTCAGGATCCGGCGGGGTCAGGGAGCCATCGTAGTGATATCCCAGGCTTTCCATGGTTTCTCCGTGCAGGCTCCAGAAAAGATCGTGCATATCATCAGGCATTTCTTCCTTCCAACTACCTGCCTTTCCTTTGCGGAAGTTTTTCCTGGCAAGTTCTTTTTTTTCATCTTCTGTGATGGGGCGGTCGCGTCCACTTCCGTATTTTGGCATCCCAAATTTCATTTCCTGAAAGGAAGGCATCTTTTCCGGATCGGGCGGAGGAAGTTCATACACTGCTCTGATCCTTTCTGCCTGGCCGACAGGATCAATCAGCAGGTCTTCATAGCGAATCACCAGGTCGGCCCGTTCCATCCAGCGGTTTACATTTTCCGACCATCCTCCGAAAAATGTTCCCTTTTCTGCCAGGATTGCAGCCTTTAGGTTCTCATAATAGTCGGAGCCCGGGGCTACAATATCTTTACGGTGATGCGCGATGGAACACAATGCATCCCGCCCGTCGCGAATAATGTATACAGCGGGTGATCCCAATGTTGAAGGATCAAGCTCGGATGGAAGTAAATGGGTTTTAACAGCAGGGTAGGAGTCGTAGTTTTCATCCAGGAAATAATCGGGATCTTTATGAAATGTACTGGATTCAAGGCCATACACTTCGAAAAGTATATTCCTGAAAAATGTATTGCCCGATCGGGGAAATGATGCCAGCCAGATCATGATTAGAGTATTCCTTTCCTTTTGTTTCTGATAGCTAAAGCCTCTTCATACAAGGCTATGTCAAGGGCATTAAGGGATTTGATCTCCGCTAATGTTGCCTTGCTCACTTCCCGTTTTTTTGCAGTTACATTTACATGATAATGCGGAAAATCTTCTATATTCAGTTCTTTCATCAGGTCGGCAAGGTCTTCTTCGTAATGCTCCTGTATGCCAATAAAACGAAAGTCCTTTGCCGACATTCCATCCAGGAATTTATGCATCCTGTTCCTGCTGATCTCGTTGCGGGCATATTCAATCAGGCTTCGCTGCATTTTTGCCAGGATATTCAGGCCTTTCTTTTCTTCATTCAATTCTTTTGAAAGGATTTCAGCGAGGTAGTAGTAGTTTGAAATAACCCTGTCGACCGGATCCCGCATCCAGGTGATCACAGGAACATCTCCCCCGATTTCCACCATATCAATGAGGTCTTTGTAGCGAAAGTGCCCGTGGATGACACGCACATTTGATGACAGCTTGCTTCCTTTGAATTGTTTTCCTTCCACTTCTATCTTTCGTCCACCACTCCTGATATCAAATCGTACCACCCCTTTATTTCCATATACTCCTTTAAGAACATTACGGAAAGACGTGCCCGCAGTCTTTGGGATATGGATGGATACCAATTCTATTTTGTTTGTGATCTTATCACTTCCTTTTCTGAGTCTGATCATGTCGTTGACTTTAAGGATTTTGCACGTTCATACAGTTGAATGTCGACTTCATTGATCCTGGCGATCTCTTCTTTTATTTCCTTTGTGATCCTGCTTCTTGGTGTGGGTGCTTTTTCCCATGAATTCATTGAGGATGCAGTGTTGATATGCACATTAGGGATTGATTTCTCCCATTTAAGCAGCTTTCCCAAAACCTTTACATCTTCATCAAATGATTCCTGAAACCCAAAGAAAAACAACTCTTCAAGATCGATTCCTTTCAGACATTTCGTCATCTTATTGGGTACACTGTCGTATGCGTATTCGATCAGGTTGTGATCTCTTTTTGCATATTGCGGATGTTCTTTCCCAATCTCATTCACCCTTCCAATCATATAATAATAGTTTGAGATGACCCTGTCAACAGGATCCCGGAACCATGCAATGATCTTTGAATGATGCTTTTTGTGTATTTCTGCAATATGTTTGTAATGAAGGTGTCCGTGGATGACGCTTACATGATCAGGAATTCTTGAGATTAGGGAATTATTATAGTTTCTATCAGGGAAATAATCGCGCCTTTTGCTCCTTACATCAAGCTTGTTTCCATACTCATTTTTGAGGATCTCGTAGAATGACTGTCCTCCGGTTTTAGCAATGTGTATGGAAATGAGCTCAACCATGTTATGTTGGTCTTTTTATGCTGCCGTCTTTCATATAGCCAAGCCTCTCGCTAGTCTCACCATGCTTTTCCCAGAAAATTTCCTGGAGCTCTTCCGGCATTTCCTCTTTCCATCCGCCTACTTTACCTTTCCTGAAGAATTTTTTATTGAATTCCTCTCTTTCTTCGTCAGATAGCTGTGGACGTGCACTGCCGCCAAAGTGGGCTTTTCCATCACGTTGTGATTCAAATGTGGGAAGCTTGCTGATATCCGGATCAGGAAGGTTTAACATATCCCTTAGTTTTTCGGTTTCTTCGATTGGATTTTCAATAAGTTCCTCAAAAAACATGACTTCATGGGCGATTTTCAGCCAGGCTTCAACATTATTGGACCATCCGCCAAAATGGCTGCCGTGAGTGGTATCATCAGAGTGTCTTTGGTTTTCGATGTAGTCTGATCCAGGGGAAATGAGTTCGCTGCGATTATGCGCTTCAGATACATTTGCATCTCTTCCGTCCCTGATCAAATATATGATCTTTACATCGGGTGCGCAATAGGGGAGGATCTCATCGGGCATTTCATGCGTTTTCAATATCGGGAAACTTGAAAAGGTCTTTAATTCTTCCAGCTTCGCCAGTTTTTTTTCATTGCCGCCGCCAGATTCGATTTTTGCCTTGATCCTTTCGAGATGCTCCAGGTTGTTGTAATATTTCCTGAGGTTATTCCATGAATAGATCCCATAAACTTCAAATAGTATATTCCTCAGGTAGGTATTCCCCGAGCGGGGAAAAGAGGCCAGCAATACTTCCGGTTTTCTTCTTTCCATGATATGATAAAATTATCTGTCGTTAATGCTTAAAGAATTGATTTTTAAGGTTTTTTGATAGAAAAGGAAAACTTCTTCCACCGTACCTATCTTAAGGCATTCGCCTTCATGCATAAGCATTACGCGCTCTGCATATTTTTTGATTGTACTGAGGTTGTGGCTCACATGAATGATTGTCCGGCCCTTTACGATCGACTCTTCAAATATTTTATCTGATTTGCCCTTGAAGCGTTCATCGCCTACACCGCCGAAAAACTCATCCATCAGGAAGATATCCGCTTCAGCATGAACAGCAATGGCGAATGCCAGTCGTGCACGCATACCCCTCGAAAAATACTTAACCTTGGTATTGACAAACTTTTCAAGTTCTGCAAATTCAATGATCTTATTAAATTTCTTCTTGATCTTTCTCATTGGCAGCCCCAACACAGAAGCATTCACAAAAACATTTTCCCTTGCAGTTAGTTCCTGGTTGAATCCCAGGCCCAGGCTGAGACCGATAAAACTTCCGTTCATCGTTGCTTTCCCGCCTTTATCAGGTTTATAGGCTCCTGACATCAGGTGGAGCAGTGTGCTTTTTCCTGATCCATTGGCACCAACAATTCCGAAGAATTCCCCTTTTTTAATATCCAGGTCAACGTTCTTAACGGCCTGGATCACCCGCCTGTCGCTGCCTGAAAGCATGCTGCTAAAAGAGCCCAACATAGAGGTGTTTGTCTTATCCCTGATATGAAAAGTCTTGCTTACGTTCTTGAGTTTTATGGCAATATCGTTGTCAGGCATCTTATATTTTTTCAGCAGCTTTAGAATAGAATTTATTGATCAGAAGGAGTCCTATCGCCAGGAGAACCAAGGCGTATGCATAGTCATATGCTACAATGTTCCAGTCGGGGGGCCTTCCTTCCATGATTGTGGCTCTGAAGTTAATGATAATCCCGGCCAGGGGGTTCACATATAACAAGAAAGGGAAGGTTTCAAAAATAATGGCCTTGGCAAAGAAAATAGGATTTATCCAGAACCATGCAAGCAATATCATGTCCCAAAGCTGGGTGATATCGCGCATGAATATGTGCAGGGTAGCGAGGATTAGCATGATCCCGAAAATGAGTATGCAAACATTCAGGATCATGATTGGCATATACAATACGTTCAATGACCAGGGGAGATCGAAGAACAAACAGAAAACCAGGTAAACCAGGAAGTTTGAAAAAAATACAAGGAAGCTGGCTATCAGGGAAGAACTGAATATTTCCAGCTTCTTTACCTTGATATTCATCATAAGGTACCTTTTCGACTTTAATGCCGTAATCCCTTTTTTTGTGCCTTGCTGGAAGAACATCCAGAGCAAAAGTCCGGAGTATATGTACAATCCGTAATTAGGGATTTTCTTATCAAATATATTCGAAAATACAAGCCAGTAGATCAGCAATCTCATCAGTGGCATGATCATGGCCCATATCATCCCTAAGAAGGTGTCGTAATACTTGAGCTTATAGTCAGTTTTAGCAATGATCCAGATCCTTTCCATCTGGTTTCTCAAAGGTAAACGGGAAATTATCTTGCCTGGGATTCCGCCTGTCATTTTATTATGGTTATGCTTTTGGCAAAGATAAATATTTTCAGACAGTATGCTTGATTTTTGATATATTTGGCCCGTTACAGTCATACTATGAAGAAAGAACGAAACAGACAGCATGAAAAGAAAAATATCTGGTCGGGAAGACCGGTTTTGTTAGCCGGGCTGCTGATCATTGTTTTAGGTTTTATTGTATACTCCAATAGCTTTGATGCATCCTTTCATTGGGATGATATGAATCAGATCGTAGATAACGAAAGGGTCCACAACCCTGCCAATCTTTTCAAGGATTTAGGTGATGGTAAAATTGGCCTGGGCCGAAAAGTCAATATGCGCCCTGTTTCTGTGCTCAGCTTTGCATTAAACTATTCAATTGGAGGAAAAGAAGTGGCCGGTTATCATTTGGTAAACCTCCTCTTGCATATACTCACCAGCTTTCTGGTTTTTTTGCTAAGTAGATTTACAATAGGCCTGCTTGTTCACGATAAGCACTTGGATCAGAGATATAAAAACATGGGTGCATTGTTCATGGGACTGCTTTTCCTGGTGCATCCCTTGCAAACGATGGCCGTGACCTATATTGTTCAGCGCATGACCGTCCTGGCAGCGTTGTTCTATGTGCTTGCGCTGTATTTATATGCTAAAGGACGATTGCTTTATCTCCTTCAGGGACAAAAAGGAAAAGCTTATACTATGCTTGGGCTTGCTGTTTTTTCAGGGATCCTTGCTGTGCTATCGAAACAGAATGCAGTTACCTTTCCTGCTGCATTTCTTTTGTATGAGCTTTTCTTTATCAGGAAAGCAAATGGGGAGATGTGTCGTAAGTATCTGATTTACGGTGCTATAAGTTTGGGAGCTCTGTTCCTGGTAGTGGCTTTTGCAGGTCTTTTGCCGGCAGAAACTTCCAATTTTACCAGGATGGAATACCTGAGTGCCCAGTTCGGTGTATTTTATAAATACTTGCTGTTGCTGGTATTCCCCATTAGTCAGAATGCAGACTATTTCATCAGGATCGAAGCGCCGCTCTTTGGTGTTTCCCAGATCATAGGTGTATTGCTGGTACTTGGATTTATTTCACTCAGCATTTTCCTTTTCAGAAAAAACAAGCTCCTCTCTTTTGGGATCTTATTTATACTGCTGAGCATGTCGGTTGAATCCGGACTGATTCCGATAAAGGATATTATGATGGAGCACAGGATGTACCTGCCCATGCTCGGATTTGGTTTCATCCTGACAGGAATCGTCATGCAGTGGATCCCATTCCGCTCCCTGAGTACAGTGACCATAGCAGGAATCCTGATCCTTCTGATCATGGCTGCCGGCACCTATAATCGAAACAAAGTTTGGAAAACGGAGATTAGCTTATGGGAAGATTGTTTGAAAAAGAATCCTGAAAATCCACGTGCCATGAGCAATCTTGGTCTGGCTATCAAGGTGAATGCCAATTATGCTCCTTCAGCACAGCTCAGGAACCAGGAACTTGCCAGGGCACTTGGCTTCTTTAACAAATCAATCGAAGGAGATACAATCTTTGTACAGGCATACCTGAACAGGGGGCTTACCTATTTTGAGCTTGGCCAATATGGCAAGGCCATTAAGGATATTGAGGTTGTGGTTGAAAAAAGGCCCCAGCGAGAATATCTTTATTTTTATATTGAAGGTGTGGCTGCCGCAAAGCAGGGCTTGCTGGATAATGCTGAAAAAAGTTTAGACCATGCTGCAACAATGAACAATGACTTTGCCCCTCTGTATATGTGGCGCGGGCTTGTTGCGAAGGAGATGAAAGATGACAATAAGGCCATTGAAAATTATAAAAAATCATTGAAGATCGATCCTTCACAGGGGATGCTCTGTATTGAACTTTCAGATATTTACTACCTGAAAAAGGATTGGGGCAATGCATTGTACTGGCTGCGGAAAGCAAAACAAGCCGGTGAGGCTATCCCCCCCGGTAATATGGAAATGCTGGAAAAAGCTGCAGAAAGGACCAAAAACAGGAGAAATTGAAAACACTGATCATCATACCGGTATATAACGAATCTGAAAGCATAGAGCAGATCATCCTGGACATCCATTTGGAGCATCCTGAGTTTGATATTCTGGTAGTAAATGATGCCAGTACGGATGAATCCGGAAAGATCGCAGCAAAAACCGGATGGGCACGCGTTGTAAACCTTCCATTCAATCTTGGTATAGGGGGTGCAGTCCAAACAGGTTTTAAATATGCCAGGGAGAATAATTATGATATCAGTTTGCAGTTTGATGGCGACGGACAACATAAGGTCAGCGAGATAAGGAAACTTGTTAAGGTGGTGGAAAAAGGCAAAGCAGATGTAGTGATCGGATCCCGTTTTAATAAAAAGACTGAGGGATTTACAACGCATAGTCTGCGAAGGGTAGGCATTAAAATATTCCAGTTGGTCAGTTACCTGATGATCCGGCAAAGGATCACGGATCATACATCTGGTTTCAGGGCTTACAACCGCAAATCGTTTTGTTTCCTGGCGGAAAATTATCCAACAGACTATCCTGAACCGGAAGTGGTTATTCTTCTTGGCCGCAATCGCTTTGTGATAAAAGAGGTCTTTACGCAAATGATGAGAAGGCAGGGCGGTGTTTCCTCCATCCCTGTGGCAAAAGGCCCCTACTATATGATAAAGGTGCTCCTGGCCATGTTTATGGCATCCATCCGTTCAAGGATTATCACCGATAACGAAAACCATTGAAAATGCAAGATATCAGCCAAATACAGACAGTTGCTATTGCCGTAAGCCTGCTGCTATTCCTTTTTATTATGTATTTGATAAGAAGCCAGCGACTGAAGGAAGAATATTCGCTTTTGTGGATATTTTTTAGTCTGGTATTTATCCTCTTTTCATTCTGGCGCAGCGGCCTCGATTATATTTCAGATTTTCTTGGCGTAGCCTATCCTCCCGCAGCACTATTCATGATCCTGCTTATGGCTGTTTTCCTTATCCTTATCGAATTTTCCATCATTATCAGCAAACTCGCCGATAAAAATAAGTCGCTGGCCCAGGAAATAGGGCTTATTAAACATGAGCTGGACAAGATGAAAAAGAAAGAAGATAGAACAAGAAATGAAGAGCCGGGAATAGAGGATGAAGCTATTGAAGAATAAACAATTGACTTCAATATATTTCTGTATTTCAGTGCTTGCCCCGAGGACTCGGTGGTTAAAAGAGTACCGAATGCCGAGTTAATTATGGATTATGAATTATGGATTATGAATTATGGTTTGATCCAGTATCCAGCATCCAGTCCCGATTCCCGGTCCCCGGGATCGAGGATCCTCGAAAAACAATGAATTCAAAGAATTCTGGTTTTTCGGGATATCCAGCATCCAGCATCTAGTATCCAGCATACATCTCCAAATAAGCCTTCACGCTATCATCAAATTCAAAACGCTTGATTGGAGTTTCTGTCCAGTTGCCTTTCAAGGCATTTTCCAGAGCATCAAGCATGCCTTTTGCATCCATGCTTTTCATTTCAAGATACTTTCCTGAAACCACTTCCGACAGGGCTCCTTTCCCTGAGGAGATGATGGGTATGCCCATAGCAATGCTTTCGGCGGCAGCAAAACAAAATCCTTCGCTATAGGAAGGGATCATTACACAGGAGGATCGTTGCAATTCCTTTATTAACTTTTCATTGGTGAGGTTGTGAAGGAGGATGAGTCTGCCTTCGGGTATATTTTTTAGTAATTTATCGATCTTACGATAGAACGCTTTTGGAATTGTAGGGATGATCATTTTAAGCTTAGTGCCCGGATGCTTTTCGAGGAACTCCGGTGCTGCCTCAAGGATGATATCCATGCCTTTTGAGATGCCCAGCCTGCCAAAATAGGTGAAAATGAAATTATCAGGAGGATCATATAGGCCGGGATCGTAAGATGAGTAATCCAGTCCATTATAAATGCGTTGAACTTTCTTTTGCTTTACGCCTAGTCTGATGAGGCAACTAGCAGTATAATCAGAAACGGCTATGAAACGATGAAAGCCAAGCTTCAGAATGAACCATTCATAAGCAAAATACAGCCGTTTGCTGAGGATGCCGGCAAAAGGCAATTTAAACCAGAGCCCGCCCCAGGCCTCATGAAAAGTAATAATGACTTTTTTTCTGCTAATCCATCCAGCCAGGCGGGCAGGAAATGCCGCATTAAAAGAAGTGGTATGGATGATATCACAATCCCTGGCTTCTTTCAGCATTCCGAAAATACCGAAAAAAGTAAACATGAATCGTGATGAAAGGCGCAATCTCTTTACTGCAACACCATTGATGTTCTCACGCAACGGAAGCCCCTTTTGAAAACGTGTGGTTATCACCTTCACTTCATGGCCTTCTTCCACAAGTTTTGTTGAGAGGGTTTTAAATAATTTTTCTATGCCCCCGATATTGGGATAGTACAATTCAAGGATGAACAAGATCTTCATGCGATCGGGAGTTTTTTGATGAGTGCATCAAAATTAGTTACATAATCTTTCCAACAGAACTTTTTTGACTGATTGATGGCATTTTTGCTGAGCTCTTCACGCAATCCTTTATCATCTGTGATATTGATCATGTCTTCTGCCAGGGTATTTTCGTCAAGCGCCTTGAAGTAGAGGGCTGCATTTCCACCCACTTCAGGAAGACTGGAGGAGTCGGAAAGCAAACAGGGTGTTCCACACGATAAAGCTTCTACTACCGGCAGGCCAAAACCTTCATAAAGAGAGGGAAAAACAAACGCTTCTGCATGGCTATAGAGTGAGGGCATGTCTTTGCGCTCAACATAGCCGCAAAGGATGATTTCAGACTGATATGGATGATCTTTCAACTGATTGAAAAAAGCCTTGCTTTTCCATCCTTTACCGCCTGCAATAAGTAGGATATGAGGGGCTTTGCTCTTGTCTTTGAAGATCGTAAAGGCTTTTAATAATGTTTCAAGATTCTTTCTTGGCTCAATGGTACCGGTGAAAAAGAAATATGGCTTTGCTCCAGAATATTTTTCGGCCCCGCCGGGATTTTTACAATGGCTGATGCCTTCATCCCTTCCCAGATAAATTCTTCTGGTTTTATGCTCAAAACCCGGATAGTATTTCTCCACATCCCTGCTGGTATTGTCCGAATTTGTTATTATCAGTGAAGCTCTTTTGAGGATACTTCCAAGAAATATCTTTTGTAAAAGCTGACTGTGATACCGATGAAGTTTCGGAAATATGATAGGGGTAAGGTCGTGGATTACGGTTACCCGTTTTATTTTTTTCGGCAGGTTAAAAGGACCAAAGTGTGCAGGTTCCACTACAACATCTGCTTTCATCCTTTTTAATTTCCGGGGAATAAGGACAAACATTCGTATTGCTGCGTAGCCCGGGAAATGATAATTCTTTACGATGATTTGCCTGTCATGAGGAAAAAGGTCATCTTTTTTTCTTCTTAAAATGTAATATTCATCCTTCTGGTCAAATTTTGCCAGATGTGATACCAGTTGCCGGGTATAATGATGGATACCTGCTTGCTGATTATCCAGGGGATCGGCCAATATTACAATACGCATATCAGCGAACGAATATAGTGAATTCCATGAATAATTAAGTGAAGCTTATGTTCAGCGAACAAAGCATCCAAGCTATCAGGTATTTTCCTAATTTCGCAGTTCAATATTTAAGATATGAAAGAAGATACCATCAAGAAAATAGAGACATACCTCCTGGGCCACAAGAAAATGACCCTTGCAACTGTTAGCCCGGAAGGGAAAGCAATTGCGCATACGGTGCAATACGCTTCCAAAGTTAATACGGTTTATTTCTTTACCAAGCCAACACAGCGTAAAGTGAAAAATATCAATGCAAATCCCGCAGTGGGCTACACTGTTGACCAGGATTATGAAGACTGGAGCAAAATTCAGGGTGTTCAGATGCAGGGAAATGCCAGGGTTCTGGAAGACAGGGCTGATGTAAATGCGGCATTCATGCTTTTTGCCGAGAAATTCCCACATATGGCCGCAATGGGTACCGCTTTCCTGGAGCATCATGTCATCGTAGAAGTTAAGCCTGTGAAAGGCAGGTTCCTTGATAATACTGCTGGTTTTGGGTATTATGATGAAGTAGTGTACTAATTGGGAATGGCTAACCATCAACTCCACACTAAATATCTACAAAACAGTCACTTTCTTGATTTTCAGATTCGATTTTCGTACATTTAGTCGTTAACCTTTTCTTATTCTGATCCTGAAGTTTTCAGTTTGTCGGACTAAAATCTTTTGGTCATGAAAAATCTACTCCTTACTTTTTTTCTAATGATTAGTGTACCCTTTGCTATACAAATAAGTGCTCAGGGATTTGAATACGGAGATGCCCCCGAGGGTGCCACGGCATATCCATCTACCGGAGTTATTGGTTTCTTTCCAACATGTATGACAATTGGTGCCAGCTATATTCAGCATAATAATTTCGGTGCTCAATTAGGGCCTGCCTATGACTTTGAAGGTGATGGTAATGCAGGGTTTTGTCCTGTTTTTCCTCCGTACGACAGTGATGAATGTTTTGCAGATGGCGATGCGGGGCTGCTCTTCCCGGAACCGTTTACCATCATGAACAATCAGGTAGTCAGTTGTCCTGGTTCTCTGGGTACTTCCCTTGTATTTCCATGCAGCAAGGCCATATGGGGAGGGAATGTTGATAT
>CAZASJ010000011.1:32226-49990 GCA_964487735.1 uncultured Bacteroidales bacterium
CTTCGGTTCAGGTTGTAGACCACCATGCTGCTTGATGGGGTGTAATAAATGTTGATATCGATGTTTCCAATATGATGCCCAATCAAACACCGGGACTAATGAATGTGGTGATTGACTTTAACCAGAATGGGGTTTGGGGTGACTTGGTGAGTTGCCCTTCAGGACAGATTCCGGAACATGTTTTGCAGAATTTTATCATCCCAAATGGTTTTGCAGGCCCTTTATCTATACTGCTTCCTCCCGGCTTTATGATTGGGCCCAACAGTGGTTATGTCTGGGCCAGGTTTTCTATTTCTGAACAGGCGGTAGCACAAAACTGGGATGGACACGGGTTTTTTGAGGATGGCGAATCTGAAGATTATCTGCTGTATATCGCTCCCGTACAGCAAAGTGATTTCGGGGATGCCCCCGAAAATGTACTGGCCTATCCTTCCAACGGCGTGATGGGTTCATTTCCTACCTGCATAACGGCTGGTGCACTTGGCCATGTAGAACACCTCCATCACGGTGCTGATCTCGGGCCGGCTGTCGATTATGAAATGGACGGAAATGCCGGTTTATGTCCCACATTCTCTCCTTATGATGATGATGAGTGCTTTGCAGATGGCGATGCCGGACTCATCATTCCTGAACCATATACTATTGTCGGAAGTTCAGTTGTTCTATGCCCCAATTCAAATGGTACAAGCCTTGGATATCCTTGTGATACTGCAGTTTGGGGCATAAATGTGGATATTGATGTAAACAATTTCATGCCATCACAGATGGACGCATATATGAATGTGCTTATCGACTGGAACAGGAACGGGATCTGGGGCGATAGCCTTAATTGCAGTGGCGTACTTGTGGAAGAACATGTTTTACAGAATTTCATTATACCTACCAACTACAGTGGAGCATTATCGGGGCTAATGCCTCCTGATTTCTTAATTGGGCCCGGTCACGGCTTTGTCTGGTGCCGGTTCACCATCTCTGATGTTCCTGTTTATGTTCCATGGGCGGGAAATGGATTGTTCGAAGACGGAGAAACGGAAGATTATCTTCTTCATGTTGATACGATTAACATTATTGAAGAATATGAATATGGTGATGCCCCTGAGGGTGTGATCGCTTATCCATCAACTGCGATGATGGGATTTTTCCCTACATGTACTGGCACAGGGCCGGCAAATCATTTTGTGAGCCACCTCATGGAAGAGGCAATCTACTGGGGGCCAACAAAAGATGCTGAAACAGATGGCAACGCAGGCCTTTGCAGCCCATATAGCATGCCCTACAATAATGATGAGTGTTTTACAGATAATGATGCAGGACTGATCCTTCCGTCACCCTATACGATTCAGCTGATTGGTGGTGTACTTACTGTTGTGCCCTGTACAGGCGCAGGAGGTAGGCTGGATACAATTTGTAATATGGTTTTCTGGGGTTCCGAACTTGATATTAAGGTTACCAACAATGATACCATAGAGGCTGTAGCCAATGTTTTGATGGATTTTAACCAGAATGGGAGGTGGGACCTTGATACCAGCATGCATTGTGGAGGATCCACCATATATGAGCATGTTCTCAGGAATTTCCCTATTCCCTCAGGCTATAGCGGACCTATTTCAGGATTGTTCCCAATGGATTTTCTGGCGGGGCCGAATGTAGGGTATATATGGACCAGGTTTACGGTGAGCGAAAAGGATGTCCCATTGTACTGGGATGGTGTTGGTGATTTTGAGCGGGGAGAAACAGAAGATTATCTTCTCTATCTGGATATGAACACGCGGATGGGTGAACTTATTCCTTTTGATCTGTTAAGGAATCTTAATATATTCCCGAATCCAAGTAAAAATACTGTTTCCATTACTTACGAATTGCTGACTTCTGTCAAGATGAATATTGAGGTATATGATATCCGGGGTTGCATGCTAAAAATGCTAATGGATGCAGAACAGCCGGAAGGAATGCATACACTAAACTGGGACGGAAGCATGGCCAGCGGACAATCCGTTGATGCCGGTATTTACATTGTGAAAATATCTCTCAACAACATCCCAATAGCAAGGGAAAGGCTAATGATGATGAAGTAAATTATTGACAGAAATATTTTAAATATCTATTTCAACTTCGGAAGATTTAAAACCGATCGTTCAGCGATTGGCCTTCACATTGATCATTCTTGATGAAGGAATCAGGCTTGTTTTTTTTATTTTAACTTTTTCACCTTCACATTTCACGTAGAAGTGTTTAGTAATTACCCTGAATTTTGTTATTTGTTTGTTATTTTTTTAACAAAGCATCTACATTTATGGCGTAAACCAAATCAAAAATTATGAAGAAAGCTATTGTATTGTTCATAGTGGTATTATGTACATGGGTTATTCCTATGGATGTAATTTCTCAGGGAGTTGCAATTAATTCAGATGGCAGTGATCCTCATTCCAGTGCCATCCTTGATATTAGTTCTACCAGCCAGGGTGTTCTTTTTCCGCGAATGACACTAGCACAGAGGAATGCCATTGTAAATCCTGCTTCCGGTCTTATTGTTTTTGTTACCAAAGATAGCAGTTGTTATAAGTTTGACGGAAGCGGTTGGGAGGAACAACTTTCGGCATCTTCCAGCGGGGACTTAACTCTTCAAGGAAATCTAATTGGTGGTATGCTACTTGATACACTTGAAGGATCAACCTATACAACCGTCCAGGATTTTGTTAATCTTACTCAATCCGCAGGTGTGCTGGAAGGAGGTATTATTACCGATAATGGCGATGGAACAATCGATGTTTCAGGCGGTAAAGGGATTATTAAAAAGAGTGCCAGTAAAATTGGTTCAAATTTTCTTTTCGACTTTCCGGCTAAAGCAGGGATGAGTTTAACAGATAACGATTTTAATTGGATATACATTAATTACAATAATGGGAATCCCCAAATAGATGCTTCGACTGACTTTAACGCTCTTGATCAATATACCGAACTCATTATTGGAAAGGTGTATAAAAGAGGCACAGAGCTTAACCTTATGAACGTTGGGCAATTTTTTGCCGATTATGAAAGGACTACCTGTTTTAAGGATTACGAAGTTTTTGGGTTTGTGCGTGCAAGTGGCCTGGCTATTTCAGAGGTTGGAACCAGAAATATTGCCATTACAGCAGGTGTGATGTATTGCTCGCATAATCGGATCACTTGCGATGCTATTAATACTTCATCAGGTGATACATTTACATATTGGTACCAGGATGGTAGTGGTGATTGGAATACCTCTTCCGGGCATACTCAAATAAATAACCTTCTGTACGATAATGGATCAGGCAGTCTTGCTACATTGTCTAATAACAGGTATGGAGTGCATTGGATATATGTAACTTATGACGGAAAACTTAATGTATTGTATGGACAGGATAGCTATAAGAAATTTGAGGCTGAAGCAGTAGATGCACCCCAGCCTCCTTCCATGTTTGTGGGGTTTGCTACCCTTGTGGGTAAGATAATTATTAAAAAAGGGGAATCTTCTGCAACTGAAACGGCATCCGCTTTTGAAAGTGTATTCAATTACGCCACACCTGCCTTACATAATGATTTATCCGATTTGCAGGGTGGTACTACCGATGAGTATTATCATCTGACCGCTGCGGAATACGCCGCATTGGGTACAAAAACCCCAACAGGAGCCATTGTTTATATGGATAGTATAGGCATTGGCATCGATAATCCTCAGAGATCATTGCATGTGAAGGATGTGATCCGTTTGGAACCGCTGGATGGCCCGCCCGAAAATCCTTCAGCCGGAGACCTGTATTTTGACAGCAATAAAAATAAATTGCGTTGCTTTGATGGTAAACGTTGGAGAGATGCCTGGTAAACTCCATTCATTGCAAACCGTAATTTCCATTGGTGCAATCTAGATTATGCCATCTGATGGTCCCTGACTATTTTGATTATATAATTTTACGGAATTGCAATACGATTCTATCATTCTTGCAGGCACATGCGTGATATCCACATTAAAGTGATCGATACGTGAGGCGGTAAATGCTCCAGTATTTATATTATTAGAACCAGGGAGAAGGCTTCGTGATCCTGGCTCTCCGTCTGCTTTATCAAAGATAAGTTTATTGAATTGTATGTCCTGACGGATAGAGGTTTGCGTAAATATTGATATATATCAATATTTGCTTATTTATATTGGGTTTACACCGACTATGTAAATTGTATTTATTACTTTCGTGCTGTAATTCAAGTAGGGAAATGCTTAAATTACATAAAAAGCTTATAATCAATCATATAAATAGTCAAAAGCAAATGAGAAAACTAATTTTGAATTCACTTCTGATCAGCATGTTTCTGATCACAGGTTCGGTATATTCCCAGGAATCCATCAGTATGGGCTCCGGATATGAAAATGATGTCTTTTACAGCATGGAAAATGGCCTTGTTGCAGTTGCAGACCGGGCAGAATGGGATCTTGGTTTTTATACCAGTCCCTGGAGTGCCGGTATCATTACAAATGGTGGATCCGGTGTTGATCTCTACTGTTACCCTTATGGCGATACAACTTCATGGATGAGCATAGATACAAGCGGCATTGTTTCCTGGGCTGTATTGTACAATGGTGAAGACAGCTGGGAAAATGGTGCGTTTAACAGAAATTCAGGCAATCATCCTGATTATGGATGGGGTGTGTATAATGCCACTACGCACAATGTTGACGGAGATTCACTCTTTGTGATCAAACTGGCAGATGGTACATATAAAAAACTCTGGATCGTTAAGAAGATTTCTATAGAGAACAAATATGTTATCCGTTATGCCGACCTGGACAATTCCAACGAAATGGAAAAAGTACTCGATAACAATGGATTCCTGGATATGAACTTTTCATACTTCACTTTTGCAGGCGGTGCTCTTTTCGCAAGGGAACCAGTAAAAGAAAGCTGGGATATTCTTTTTACAAAGTATCAGGCGATGCAACCCCAGGGCGTTCCTTATCCGGTGGTGGGTGTCCTTAACAATGTATATACTAAAGCCAACAGATTCCATACCGTAGCAATGGATTATACCGATTGGTATACACAGGAACTGGATTCTCTTAAAGCGGTGATCGGGTTCGACTGGAAGTATTTTGATATGCAGGCCTTTCAATGGTCACTTGAAGATTCGCTTGTTTACTTCGTAAATCCATTGAGCGATAACATTTACAAGATGTATTTCACCTTGTTTGAAGGCAGCTCGACAGGTAACATCGAATTTATGAAAGAGATGGTTTCTACTATGGAGGTAGATGAATTTGCTACGAGTAATGTGGAAATGCAACTGATCCCCAATCCTGCTACACATGCAGTTTCAGTATCCTGGAACCAGGAATTAAATTCAGATGCCTTGCTTTCAATTTATGACCTGAGTGGCAAAGTTGTTCAAACCCATAGGATTGGAAATGGCTCAGGCAGCAAGCTGAACATCAATGTTAGCAGCCTAAAAGAAGGAATGTATATTGTAAGCATTCAATCAGGAGAACAAGTATTCAATAAAAAGTTGATGATCAGGTAGTTTGAACACTCCTGTTTCAAAATACCTGCTTATACTGGTACTTTGTTTCATGTTTCCTGTACTCATACAGGCGCAGAAACATGTGGTCAGGATCCTCGATGATAAAACCGGGGACGGCATTCCTTATGCTCATGTATGCCTGGAAGAAATAGGGGGTGAGCGCAAGGAATATTTCCTGACGGATGAAGATGGGCTTGTAAGCTGCGATGCCACTTATCCGGCCCTGCTGGCAGTTTCCTATGTTGGATACGAAACACTTTTTGATACCATCAGCGGCAAGGATTGCCCCGATTTCAGGCTAAAACCGGCTGTTTTCAATATAAATGAGGTGGTGATCACAGCTCAATATACTCCCGAAAAAGCGGATAAATCCATTTATAAGGTGAAGCTGATTACCAGCAAGCAGATTGAACAGAAAAGTGCCAATAACCTCAATGACTTACTGGGTACTGAATTAAATTTCAGGGTAGCTCAGGATGGTGCACTTGGTTCCAGCATTAGTATACAGGGACTTTCCGGTGAGCATGTGAAATTCCTGGTTGATGGCGTTCCGGTGATTGGTCGAATGAATGGGAATATTGATATCAGCCAGCTGAATCTCTACAATGTGGATCATGTGGAGGTTATTGAGGGGCCCATGTCAGTGGTTTATGGCAGCAATGCCCTGGCAGGAGTGATCAACATTATCACAAAAGAAAGCATGAATGGCAGCCTGAGGGGGAGTGCAAGTACATATACTGAATCGGTGGGGGTCTTCAATTTCGACGGATCCGTTTCCCTGAAGAAGAAGAACAATGCATTTTCCGTATCAGGAGCCAGGAATTTCTTCAATGGCTATTCCACCGATGATTCGCAACGATCAATGCAATGGAAACCAAAACGGCAGGTGAATTTTGATACGTATTACCTTTATGATTCAAAGGTTTTCAAATTTAAATTTTCAGGGGCCTATTTCAACGAAAAGCTTGAGAACAAAGGAAATCTTCTTCCTCCCTATTTTGAATCGGCTTTTGACAGTTATTTTCTTACAAATCGTTTATCTGCCAAACTTGACGGGAGCAGGGCATTCGGCAATAAGCGTTTTTTAAACCTTGTGGGTGCCTATTCATGGTACGAACGCAGGAAAGAAACCTATTTCAAGGATCTTACCACACTCGATGAAGTCCTTTCGGGCAATGAGAGCGATCAGGATACAACACGTTTTGACAATATCCTCATGCGAGGGACTTATAGCAAGAGCAATGAAGCCAGTAAGCTTAACTACCAAATGGGCTTTGATTTCAATATTGAGAGAGGCAAAGGAAAGCGAATTACTGATGATGAACAGGAAATTAGCGATTATGCCGCTTTCATCAGCTTGAAATATGCGCCTGTCAGAAGCCTGATGTTTCAACCGGGTGTGAGGTTTATATACAATACCAAGTACAATGCTCCCATAGTGTATTCGCTGAATATGCGCTGGCAATCAAATGATAATATTGCCGTCAGGGCATCGTATGCACGTGGATTCAGGGCTCCGTCATTGAAAGAGCTTTATCTCTATTTTGTTGATGTAAATCACAACATCAGGGGAAATGAGAATCTCGAGGCAGAGAACTCCCATAATGTAAATGCCTCTTTCAGCTACTTTAGGGAGATGGATATCCATTATATTGGATTCGAAGCCAAGCTTTTCTATAATAACATCAACAATATTATCACCCTGGCACAGATCGATCAGACCCTTTATACATATGTTAATGTGGACAAGTATATTACACAGGGTGCCGAACTGGAGATCAAATATAAACTGTATCCAAACTTTGATGTTCGTGTAGGCCTTGTTGAAACCGGCAGGTATAATTCATATTCAGGTGAGGATGGAAATGCGAATAAATTCTATTATACAACGGATGTGATCACCAACCTGCATTACAGATTTATCAGGTGGAACACAGATATCTCCCTTTTTTATAAATACTCGGGCAAGTTGCCGCAATTCTTTGTGGATGCGAATGGCGATATTGTTGAAGGATACATTGATCAGTACAATACCATGGATATTAGCATTCAAAAACATTTCCTTGGAAATAAGCTTTTATTGGGTGGAGGTGTGAAAAATATTTTTGATGTGACGGATGTTTCTGCAACAGCCCTGGCAGGTGGCGTTCATTCAGGTGGAGGTTCAGGATATCTGGTTGGTTGGGGAAGGACTTTCTTCCTCAAACTTACCGTTAACTTAATGAAAAACTAATGAAGAGGTTTAGGCTATATATATTGTTGTTGGCAGTTCTCCTGACTTCTTGTTTTAAGGAAGATGAGAAAGTAACACCTCATGACCCGGGTGATCTGGAAGAGGCCGGGGTGGCCATGCAGCAGAACTATTCCGAACAGGTATATTTCGACCTCTCTACAGGAGAATCTATTGCCTTCAACCAGAAGGATGATTGGGATGTTGCTTTTGAGACAGCTGAGGACGGCTGGCACATACTTTTAAATACATCTTGCTTTATGCTGGCTGCTGCAAGTGGAAATGATGATTTCAGCGCTGCCATTGATACAGCAGGAATGAACTGGAAATATGATCCTTCGGATGGAAACCTTGATTCTACGGCCATCGGCCGCTATTATGATTATGATCCGATTGATTCTTCACTGGTATACTCAAATGAAGTTTATATCATCGACCGTGGATATAACATCAGTGGGTATTCACGCGGACTAAAAAGAATCAGCATACTGGAGGTAAATGATTCTTCGTATACCATCCGTTATGCCAATAAGGATGGTTCTGATGAGCATGTATTTACCATTGAAAAAGATCCTTCAAGGATGTTCTCCTATTTTTCCTTTGATGAAGGTGGCTTTCAATATTATCCCGAACCGGGAAAACAGGATTTTGACCTGCTGTTTACCCAATATACTACCCTGCTTTTTACAAATGAAGGTGAACCATACCCATACCTGCTTACCGGAGTTTTACTGAATCGATTTCGGGTGGAGGCAGTACGGGATACCAGCATCAATTTTGATCTTATCAACTACGAGACTGCATTAGAAATGGATTTTACGGACCGCCTTGATATCATTGGTTATGACTGGAAAGACCTTGAAGGGGATGTTACAGGAGGGGGGACACCGGTTTACTTTATCGTGGAAGGATTGCACTATATTATTCGTGATACGGAAGGTTTCTTCTATAAATTGCGGTTTACCAGTTTCTACAATAATTCTGGGGTGAAAGGATTTCCTCAATTCGAATATCAGCGCTTATAATACAAGCTTTCCTGCTTTCAATGTATCCATTAATTCCTTAAGGCTTGCCAAGGGGATAGTCAAATTAAGAATTTTATTTATGATAATTTTTTTGACATTTTTGGATAATCCTTTTTCATTTATTAATTTAGATGAAAAAGAAGCCTGATTATGAAAAAAACAATCATTTGTATTCTCATCATTCTCTTACTGATCGCTGCCGGTGTGTATTATCATTGCATGCAAAAAGAGCAGTGGGATAAAGAAACGAAAGAAGCAGTTGCAGCAGCTGTGCAACAAACTATTGACTCCATAAACCAGCATAAAGCGCTGGAGATTCCGGAACAACAGGTAATAGCACATAAACCCCCTCCACCACCGCCGCAGAAAATAAAGCCAAAAGCTGAACCTATAGAGCCTGATATGCTGGTAGATGAGAGGGACGGAAACAAATACAAGGTTTTTGAAGCCAACGGGAACTGGTGGATGGGAGAAAACCTGAATTTTGAAACACCTGATTCATGGTGCTATGAATTGGCCCCGGAGAACTGTCAGGACTGGGGACGACTTTATACCTGGGATGCTGCAAATAAAGCATGTCCTAATGGTTGGCATTTGCCCAACGATGAGGAATGGTTAAGCCTGATTAGTTATTATGGCGGTAATCACTATGCCGGTAAGGAATTGAAGGCTGGAGGTGCATCTGAATTTAATGCACTCCTGAGTGGCTACAGAGACAAAGCCGGATATTTCGGAAAACTTGATGAGAGTGCATATTATTGGTCCTCAACGTCACAGAATGATGAATATGCCAGTTTTAAAGGAGTCTACAAAACAGTAGATAATATTGGAACATATACTTATACAAAGCCGGATGGATTGTCGGTCCGATGTATAAAGGATAAGTAATCCCCCAATCATTTTTAAGAATGAATTAAGGTTTGATTGCATTATATTTGCAATTAAACCTTTGTTTTATGAAGTGCGGAATTCCTTTTTTGTCTTTTGCATTGATCGTTTTGTTGAACATGAGCAGTGTGGCTGGTTCCATCAGTGTAAGTGGAAGTGTGTCAGGGGTCTGGGATGTAGATACCGTCAAGGTTATCGGGGATATTGATGTTGGAATGGGCGATAGCCTTCGAATAATGCCGGGTGTTCTTGTAGAATTTGCAGGCCCGTATTCTTTTTACATCAGAGGTTTTATCAGGGCTGAGGCCAATTATTCCAATCAGATTGTATTTGATGTTGCCGACAGCAGTGGATTTTCAAATGCAACAATCCCCGAAGGGGGATGGAATGGTATACAGTTCTTTTACAACAACTATACACCTGATTCAAGTTTTTTTGAGTATTGCACCTTCAGGCATGGTAAAGCCGTGAGCCTGGATTCCCTGGAAAATCATGGAGGAGCTATGTGCTTAAGGAGGACCGAAAGGGTGCGTATTTCCAATTGCCTGTTTCAAAACAATTTTGCATCCTTGAACGGAGGAGCCATTTACCTGGAAACATCCTCCATTGTTCTCGAAGGATGTGATTTTGAAGACAATCGTTGTGGCCCTTCCGTATTCCCTTGGGGATATGGAGGAGCAATATGCTCGGATGCATCCTCACCAATTATTTTTGATAATTATTTCTTTTTCAATGCCTCAAGCGGAGCAGGAGGTGCTGTTGCGATCCGCTTTAAGGATGCCATAGTAAACAATAACAGGTTCTGGATGAATTATAGCGGGCTCGGGGGAGCCATTGCTTATTTGCATTATTATGAGTATCCGTTTACACAATGCAATAATCAGATGCTTGAAAATACAGCTGATTTTTTTGGAGGTGCCATTGCCAATCTGGATGCCGGTCCAACATTCGTAAACAATACCATTACACTGAATAGCAGTGCCTACGGTGGTGCATTTTATGTAAAAGATTCACTGGTACCGAATGTTTACAATAGCATCCTGTGGGATAATAATGCAGGTGTTGGCCCCGAAGTTTACCTCTGGGATGCCTTTGCCTCAGCAAATTTTTATTACTGCGACATTGAAGGCGGCTTCGAAAATTTCGGCGGCAGTGGAGGCGTGGGGTATCAGGGCATCTATGAAAACAATAAAAACCAGGATCCTGAATTTTTTATGCCTGCTTTCGGAGTTTACCGCATAACTCCTGGGTCACCCTGTCATAATGCAGGGACCCCGGATACAAGTGGATTGCAATTGCCTGCTACCTGCCTGGATGGTGGTCCGCGAATAGACAATTTCTATCATCGCATCGATATGGGTAGTTATGAGCTTTGGCTGGTTGATATAAGCGAAGCGAAATCCATCGTACATGTACCGGTCAAAATTTTCCCGAATCCCACATCATCAAGGATTAATATTCACTACCTGCTATCTGATGTGCATCGCTCCGAAAAGCAAAATGCCTCTTATTCGATCGGTATTTATACTATTCGTGGTGTGAAATTAATGCAAACTGTTCTAAGCCTTGATCAGGAACAAATAAGTGAAGACGTTTCAGCATATCCTGCCGGAACTTATTTTGTGTTGCTGAAAAGGAATGATCAGCTTATTGGAAAAAGTAAGTTTGTTGTCGAATAATAGCTGTATTCAGGATTTATCAATGTACCGTAATCTCATCCACAAAGAACCACGACGGTTCTCCTTCTGATGCATGCCATTTTGGGAGAGGACCTGCACCCTTGATGCTGAAACGTACATATCTAAAACTTTTGTTCCCCGGATTGAAGCTGAACTTCCGGGTTCTTTCTTCATCTTGTTGATCCCCTGGCAGTGTGCGGGAACCGATCTTGATCCACCAAACATCATCTTTGGAAAGCATGCATGAAACTTCGGCCGGATGCAGTATCCAGCTTCTGCCATCCCATAGCGTGCCAATTTCAATCTTGTTGGCAGTTATCACATTTTCCAGGTCGAGGGTGATCTCGGCATCTTCTCCCCACCAACCCAGCCAGTGTACATTGAAGTCGTGCGCACCTTGTACGCCATCTGTAAGTATGCCAGGATTTCCTTTTGCATATTTTTCTGCTGCCGGGGGCGAAACGCTTACATTTTTCCTGAAAGCATGGTTCCCCTCGACCTGAACATCAATAAAACGCAGAGTGCTATTGTAATAGATCTCAGGTGTGAGGCTGCGCTCATTCAGTGTTTGAATGTTGTTGGATGCGCATACTTCATAAAAGGTTTCAAGGCACTGTTTCATATCCTGCCTCAGGATGAAGCCCTCATCCGTTTCATCGTACCATCCCCGGGGACCGAACATGTCATTCTTGCCGATCTCCATCATGGCATAGCGGAGTGGTAATCGCGTAACCTTAACCCTGTTCAGAATATTAGGTTTATCACTTACGGCATCTTCTGCCATGTCAAAAAGACGATTGTATTCCTCGATGTTTTCTGCAGACAGAAAACCTTCAGCGTGATTGTTTGGAGGCTCATATATGTAAAGTATCCTGCCTGAACGATCCAGTTCCTCTTCCATACGATCATTATAGGATTTCAAATAAGTTGCAGCTTCCTTATAGAAGTGCTCAAAGAAATCATCTTTTACAGAATCAATATTTACATAAGGGTCCCACATAAGGGCAGAAAGCATGCGGCCCTTCAGTTCAGCGAATTCATGGCCTGCCTGCAGATTGGATTGTGGGAATTGCATCCTGACATTGTTTTCATAGAAAAACTGCATATTCGCTTGCAAAACCTTGAGATTAGGAAAAGGGGAGACCGAATGATTGAAGTTGATGGTATAGTCCCAGAGGTAGATATTCTTGCTGATCTTTCCCCAATCAACAATGTCTTTGACAAAAGAAGCACTTAAACTATCATCTTTTATGGGTCTGCTGCGGTTGAGCTCTATGGTGCAAAGCCTGATCATTACATTGTCTGCAGGCTTACTTAGCCCGGGCGCACTGCGGGAAAATTGATAGGCCAGGGTTGATATCGTCTTAGCTGGATATGCTGCAGCCACCTCATTTACCAGGCGGATCAGCGGTCCGGCAGGACTTCCTTCTTCTTCTATGACCTTCATACACTCATCGCAATGACAATAAGTGAAATTATCGTTCTGAGAAACAGCCCATGTATCAAATCCGGGCTGGAGGGCCATTTCCTCTCCAAGTTTATTTATGATGATCTTTTTCACCTCAGGATTGCTCATACAGGGCTGGTCGAAGCTGTATTTGGTGCCGAGCCATGCATAATATTCAGGATGTTCGCCGAAATATACTTCACGCGGAAGCAATTTGTTAAATGTATGGACGTAGTATCCTTGTGGACTGACTTCCGAAATGGTGCTGATGCGCAACCAATCAGCATATTCAGGATCGGTGGTCATCATGCCATTGATAATACGCAAAGAATTTAAAGGTGAATCAGTGATATTTAGGGACTCAATTTTTAAATTTTTATATTTTGGAACATACATTTCATCAGGACTGAACCTACGGCAACCCCATCGCTCCAGCAGTTCTATAACTCCATATACCACCCCTTTGTGATCTCCTCCCTGGATAAATACCTTGTTTTCTATTGAAAATATCCGAAAAGCATCCGGCTCCATCTCTTGCTGTTGTGGATACCTGTTTGTATTGCCTATGCATATTTCATTGGCAGAAGGAGCAGAATTGTCATTTATTAGCGGCAGATCAGCCCCGCTCATTTCCATGATGTATTTTGATAAGTAATTTGCCGCTGTAGAATCAGCTTTGCTGGCATTTGCCGCGATGACTATGACGTACTTGCTGGTTCCGCTGCTAACAATGCCTATTTTCTGCTGGCAGGAACAAAGTATCAATAGTAAGCTGAATAGAAGGATGTTTGCTTTTTTCATTTGAATGTAAGGTCTTGTATAGACTTCAAATATAGTGAAACATTGGATTATTGCAGTTTGTTAACCATGACATGGCCTGGACTAATTCAAAATATCCAGCACCTCTATGATTATGAATTATGGATTATGGATTATGGATTATCCTCTTTCGTTAAAACTTTAGAGGAGGCGCTGGATTATCCTCTTTCCTTAAAACTTCAGAGGAGGCGCTGGATTATGGATTATCCTCTTTCGTTAAAACTTCAGAGGAGGCGCTGGATTATGGATTATCCTCTTTCGTTAAAACTTCAGAGGAGGCGCTGGATTATGGATTAATATCCAGTGCCCATTGCCGGGTGCCGGATGCCTGGTGCCGGGAAGTTATGAGTTTTGAGTTTCAAATTCTCCAATCTGCCTTCTACATTAGCTAGTATCCAGCATCCAAGTAATGAAAAAATTCCCTGAAGATCAATTCACATTCATTTTCCTGAATAAATTCATCCGGGGGGTTTCAAGTGAATATATGTAGATCCCGGGGGGGATGTCGGAAGGCAAGGTATATTCAATTGAATGGACTCCTTCGTTCAGAATGCCTCTGAATACGGAGGCGATCATTTTTCCGCTCAGGGAGTAAATGTTTACCTCCAGCATGCTTGTTTCCGGAATGGAAAAACTAAAATTAGTTATTCGACTCAGGGGATTCGGATAGTTTTGCATCAGGATATACTCAGACTTGATGGCTTCTTGTGTGTATTTGGATCGATGCTGCAGATCAGGATATTTTGAGCTTCCATCTACCTCACAATAACCTGGTCCGATAAGTCCATTGTTATAATCATTAAGTATGGATGCTGTTTTTTTCCATACTTCTTTCTCAGGGGCACCCATATTAAGGCAGGAGGATGGGGTCTTTCCGCTAAGCATTGCAGCTGCTTCATCGAAAGCATCCGTGGCATCGGTTGGGTCTGCTCCGTTCAGGAAATTCAACTCCGTTGCAATGTATTGAGGCGCCAGGAGGTAATAAATATTTCCACTTGGATTTGTGTTCAATACCTGGTAGTACGTTTGTTCGCTGGCAAAGAAAATTTCATCCTCATATTCGAAATATCCATCACCATCAACATCTTCAAGCTTTTCCCAATCGGGATCGTAGGGCTCAGGCCCATATTTAGAGTGCGTCCCCCAATATTCATCGGAAAAAGTGCAGCCCGGATCATAAATTGAACTTGTAAGATTTATCTCCAATGTATAGCTGTCAAAGCCGGTCTCGCCGGTATCATGTGTTTGAAACCACGCTATATTTGTGAAGTCCTGTACCGGCAGTATAAGCGTATCATCATAGGGCCCAATGTTGATCAGATACAAAGCACGATAGGGGAGGTCATCGGCATGAATGCTGTCGATAAATCCAGGTGGAGGAAGCATATTGTCATATAAGTTGATGCTTTCATCGATCAATTCCACACTGGCAAATTCAAAGCCAAAGGTGATGGTAACACTATAATCCATCGTAGAGGTGGGGGTCGCATTCATGTTTTTATCGAACGAATGATTTTGAAGCGTTGCTGTTGCCGTATTTCTTCTGTACAACTTATCTTCAAGGTCGGACTGATAGGTGCATATGATGGAATCTCCCGGAGACAAGGTATATGGAAATGCAACACTGCAGCTGACACTGGCAACAATGTCCGGTGTAATGAGATCGCTGACTCCATTAATAACGGCATCTACCGGAGCACCATTAAGTACTTTAATTTCCCCGGATACAGCATGGTGCATATCTTCATAGCGGGTCAGTGGCCAACAATAGTAGTACATGGTGAATATTTGCCCGGGAGAAAGAGTGACTTCTTCCAGCCAACCGATTTTGTACAATCTCCAGAAGTATTTCCTGTCGTATTGAGTATTTGCCGTTTTGGATATTTCCAGCTTGTGGCATCTAACGGTCACAATGGCACTGTCAGATGGGCCTCCGACAATGTTCACCCTATTTATATTTGTGCCTGCATCAGCGCAGCTGAAGGTTTTATAATAAACAATGGTTGTGTCTTTGGTGGCGCGTACAGATTCTGTCCAACTGTCTTCTGCAATCACTTCATCATTCACTTTGCTTGTAGGTTTGTCAAACGAAAATTCTGTTTTGTTTGAGCTCATTCTGTGCTGCTTTTCATTGTCGTAAAGAATAGTTGTTGTGATATGTCCTGGTTTTCCTTCCGCTACTGCTGCCCCATAATTGCAATTGATAGATTCGCCGGGAGCCAACAGATAGGGAAAGCGAATCGTTGTATATATTTGCGTAGGAATGTCATTTTCAATTTGCTGGCTGACACTGCTAATAAGAATATTTCCGGGACCCGGATTTGTAATTTGAATCTGTCCGCCTATTTTCCATTCGCAATCTGTAGAATCAGTCATATTCACCTGAACGACATATTCAGTTGTGCCTTCATCCCCTTCAAAGAAATCCCAGGTATCAGGCGTAGCCGTTTTTTCTATAGCCCAGCCAAAAATGCGTTTAAATTCTGTTTCGACATTGATTGAAACAATAAGGTCGTTCTCAGTCTGCTGAAAATGTGGAGGATCGATCGATTCTGATTTGGCGTATTGTCCAATGGCAATTGAGGAGAAAGAAAGAATAATACATCCGATCAGGAGATTGAACAGGAAATAATATCTGCCTAAAGCTACCGCTAGAAGGTTGCCATGAACGAACCTTTTCATTTTGATAATTTTGGTCATAAGCAAAAAAACAAAACAGATAATCTCAATTCCTTTATTAAGGAAGCCTTATAGAGATGACCTTTGTTCTGTTTTGCCCGTGCAAAATAAGAAAAAATAAATGTTAAAGCAAGATTTATTATTAAAACTAAATGCTATACTCAGTTTCCAGCAACCCAATGAATATGAATTATGAATTATGGATTATGGATTATGAATTGAATTTAGGAACCAGGACCCAGGAACAAGAAACAAGGAACAAGGAACAAGGAACAAGAATACCAGAATCCAGTGACCAGCTTCAGTGCTTCAGTGTTTCAGTGTTTCAGTGTTACATGGTTAAATGGTTAAACTGATTATTCTTCAATATCAATCATCATTTGGATTTAATCATTAGGATATCATCATTCAATATGAGGGACGAGTATTCAGTGCTTCAGTGTTTCAGTGTTAAAAGGGGCGAGGGACGAGGAATCAGGAACCAGAAACCAGGAACAAGGAACCAGAATACCAGCATCCATCATCCAGTATCCAGCATCCAGCATCCAGCATCCAGTCCCGATTCCCGGTCCCCGGGATCGAGGATCCTCGAAAAACAATGAATTCAAAGAATTCTGGTTTTTCGGGATATCCAGTATCCAGCATCCAGCATCCAGCATCCACTTCGTTCACCGTAGCTTTTCATCCTTCACCAGCGCCTGCGCCACTGCTAAAGCTTTGGCGACACGCGGTCAGCGCTCGCGGAAGGCTTCGGATGATGAAAAGCGAAGGCGAAGCATCCAGACTCACAAATCCGGATGAAAATCTTCTATCCACTGAATAGATCCCGTAATTGCAAAGGGGCCTGCTGTTTCATGATCTTTTCCTTCGAGGATCGTTAACTGGATATCATTTGCTCCATTGGCAAGGAATGCCTCCATAGCATTTGTAGCATTCAGGCAAAAGACGATGTCATCGCAATCGCCATGGAAAAAGTGTATGGGTGCCTCCGGAATCCAGTCTAATAAGGTATTTTCCATTAGAGCTGTTCTTACAATCGACTCTTCAGTATCCACAAAGTTTGAGTTGAAGTCAGGATGCATTAATTCGCTGAGGGTCTCAGGTAAGGCATCAATCACTTGTTCCCAGCTCTTGGATCCATCAAACAGCTCATTCATCATAGAAGCATAGGGAGCTTGAAAAAAGCTACCAAGGCTGTTCCAATTGTAAATATTATTATAGGCCGTCAGAACGTAAGCCACATAAGCAGGTGTGCTGAAATTATTGTCCTCAAAGATTTTATCAAAAGTATTGTGCAAATCGTAGGGGCCTGAAAGGGGCGCAACTGCTGTTAAATTGATTTCATCTGAGTATGATTCTTCAATTACTTTCTGTGTCATTAAGCTAACATAACCTCCTTCTGAATAGCCTGTGAGAAAAAGCTTTTTCATGGACACATAATTGTTTTCCATGCAGTATTCCTCTGCTG
>CAZASJ010000012.1:0-22945 GCA_964487735.1 uncultured Bacteroidales bacterium
TTTGCCTGTGTCCCTTGCTGAAAAACTTCTTCTATCATAAATCCTGCAATCTTCTATCTTCTCTCGCCTTCTTCCATCACCTTATAACATCATCCATTAAGTCCCATCAGGCCAGGCATACGGATTTTAGGCAGAGACGTGCGCGAGCTGGTCTCTTTACATGTGGAAGTTGCAGCCAAACAAATTGGATCACATAAACTGGATACAGAATGCAACCATTTAGTCATATTTAATGTCATTAAATGGTATATATATGTAAGAACTATTAATTTCATTCTTATGAAGTCATTAATTGCTGTTTTTATTATTTCCATGGTTCTTGTTTCAAGCAGTCATACTCAGAGTGTTATTGAGCTATCTGAAGATCTTTCATTCTACAGCTCATACCCGGGTATCACGATTGACGAAGTTTCGGATACTGTACATCACTTTCAAGACGGCAGTGTGATCAATTTCAAAAACTACCGAATAATTAATGATGTGCCTTTCCTGGATCATACATTCATAAATAGGAATGATAATTCTGAAGTTACGGTTTACAGTATTGAGGGACATGCTAAAGATGAGAACTTGCTTGCCGATCCAGCAAAAGATATAGATACACTTTTTGTTGTGCTGGACACTGTATATGGTTTTGGAATGTTTTATGATGTATTAATAGATCGGGAAATAAATTATTCTGGAATTGCTGTACCAACATGGATCAGTAGTACATTTGGTTATGTAGCGAACCTGGAACATGGTATATTGAATATTGCGGCAGTATTGCCGTCAGGCACAGGCCCGTACATGTATCTGGTGTTCAGAGAAAATTATGAATTCACCGGACAGGATACTATCTTCCTCTCTGGGTCAGAGGCAATCCATGAAATTAATTATAATCCGGTGGATGAAAACGGAAATTTTTTAGGCAATCATGCCGGTACATATAGTGCCCAATTTTCATTGGTATTTAAGCTGCCAAATGGTGGTAGTGTCCCGTCGTCCTGGGGTTGGTTTGGGAATTCGAATTATTATATTTCTGATTATTATGGAGAGACGATTGATTTATATTTTGGATCATCAATTACTAGCCCTTATTCAGGAGATCCCACATACATAATTGAATACCCTTTATTAGACAGTATTACACAAGATTTTACGCTAACTAATAATCCGGATAACCTGGCCAATGCAGTCTTGAATTATTCTTATTATGATAAGCGAGATTACAATAATATTGGTATTGGTATAATGTTAAAAATGGTTGCATTCACAGGTAACTATGGCATATGGGGTGTGACAAGTTTTAATCAACAAGCAGCGAATCATTCTTGGGAATGCGATTTGTATTTGGATATGCAGGATTCAGAAGAGTTTGGATATTGCTTGAGACATATGATGAATTATATTGAAGACGGAGAAACTTACACCTACATCCAATCCTATTATGATGAACATAATGATTCCATTGCCGGATTTTTGCTATTCTTACCAGAAGCAGATGAATATTATGTGAATGATTATGATACTTTGTTTTTCGGAAATGGGACTTCATATTACTGGAGCAACTGGAGCAACTTTAGCAACAGGATCCAATGCTATTCGGATAACATGGGTATGTGGGGCAATTATTTCACTCCTTATACAAATACTAACAATTATATCATCAAAGATGCAAATGGCAATACAGTTATGGAGGGCACAGGATTGGAAATATTTGCCGATAATCTGGAGCATGACAAATATACTGTTGAACTCACAAACAGTTCATGTCATTTCAGGGGTTTCACAGGCTCATCAACTCTTGTTACAACGTTTGATAAATCAAATACAGATCCAAATCCACCACCCCTGAAAGAAATACAGTTGCTAAATGCTGATAATACAATGAAATATCATTTCGAAATAGGAGAGGATGTACTTCTGAAATTTTCTGCATCGGATTTTATTGTCTACGATCCTTGGCATATTGGAATAGGATTTCAGCCAGTGGTTGATTCACTTACGGTGGTATCAATCAAAGAACATTGTGAAGCTGATTGGACAAATATATACTGCCAAATTATCTATAGCGACTCAATTATTGGCTATCAATACCTTGCAGATTTAACAAGTCTTTTGATCAATGATTCTACCATGTATGACGTGAGAATATTAGTGGAGGATTATTCAGGAAACACATCGGAATATTCATTCTATCCTGCATTTATTTTTGGAGATTTAGCGTTAGGAATCGCAGAAAGTCCAGAAATGGATATTGCCTATGATAAGACCTTGGTCACACCAAACCCGGCAAGAGAAAACATATATATCAGCAATATTGAAATCACGAAAACTTCAAATCCAAATTTTGAAATCATAAGTAGTTATGGCCAAATTGTAAAAAGAGGAAGTTTTTCTACAAATGCATCACAAACTTGTGTGAACATTTCAAATCTAAGTGCGGGTATATATTTTGTTGTACTTCGACAAGGAAATGTTATAATCAGTTCCAATAAGATAGTAAAGATTTAATCAAATAATTCCTCGTGACTTGCCACAAGGAATTATTTGATTAAATGGGGCTTGACTTTCAGATATATCTTTTTCGTTCATTTCATTGCGTGCCCTATGAAAAACCCTGTCCCGAATAAACTCCCCCCCATTATTAATACCATATTTTTGATTTTGTTCCCATCAGGATAATTATTATTTTTAGAAATCATAATATTGATCTCGTCGGGAGACGAGGAAACAGTTTCAAGCGTCAGAGACGCGCGCGAGCTGGAGCGAAAAACTTCTTCTGTCATAAATCGTTCAATCTTCTATCTTCTCTCGCCTTCTTCCATCACCCGTTGGCGCGCGTCTTTGACGCTTGCATATGCCCGTTGGCGCGCGAGCTGTAGATGAGCACTATGGGCCGGCGTGTGCAAGCAGGGCAAATAGTTATGAATCCATAAGGGTATTGCATTTTTTATTACTTTTGCCAAAATTCTGAAAATAGCTTGACGGCCACATATGACTGAGAAGCAACGAACAATTAAAAAAGTTACATCGGTAAAAGGAACGGGCCTGCACACAGGCAATAACGTTACACTTACTTTCAATCCTGCACCCGCAGGACATGGTTTGAAATTCAGAAGGGTTGACCTTGAGGGACAGCCCATTATTGATGCCGATGTCAACAATGTGGTCGATACTTCACGAGGAACTTCCTTACAACAGAATGGTAATGACATCCATACCTGCGAACATGTGCTGGCGGCCGTGCGTGGCCTGGAAATCGATAACCTGCTGATCGACCTTACCCAAAGCGAGCCTCCCATAATGGATGGCAGCTCTAAGTATTTTCTCGAAGCATTAACTGAAGCAGGCTATGTAGAACAGGATGCGGAGCGTGAATACATTGAGATTCAGGAGAATATTGTTTTTACAGATAAAGACAAGAAAGTAGAGCTTATCGCCATTCCCAGCGATACCTTTAAGGTTTCAGTGATGATCAATTTTGAAACCAGGGTGCTGGGTACGCAGTATGCTGTACTCGAGAACATTAAGGATTTTAAAGAAGAGATCTCAAATTCACGGACTTTCGTATTTTTACATGAACTGGAATATCTGCTGGCCAACAACCTTATAAAAGGTGGAGACCTCAGCAACGCCATTGTTTTTGTGAACAGGGTGGTTTCCCAGGAGGAGCTCGACAGGCTGGCCGATCTCTTTAATAAATCACGGGTGGATGTAATGCAGGATGGCATCCTTAATAATCTTGAATTGCATCATCGCAACGAACCTGCACGACATAAGTTGCTCGACGTAGTTGGAGATCTAGCCCTATTGGGAAAGCCTTTAAAAGCACATATTATTGCCCGAAGGCCGGGTCATGCAGCCAATGTAGAATTAGGTAAACTTATTAAACAACATATTTCCAAGAATCCTAAAAAGATGAATACTCCATTTTCTGTTGATTTGACCAAGGAACCGATATACGATATCATGGATATCCAGCGCTTCCTTCCTCATCGTCCCCCATTTCTTTTTATTGACAAAATCATGGATGTAGGGACAGATTACATTGTGGGTATAAAAAATGTGACCATGAATGAATCATACTTTAACGGACATTTCCCTGGTAATCCTGTAATGCCCGGAGTGATTCAGGTAGAGGCCATGGCCCAGACTGGAGGCGTGTTGCTTTTACACGAAATTCCGGATCCTGAAAATTATATTACACTCTTCATGAAGATCGAAGAAGTGAAATGGAGAAAAATGGTAAGGCCCGGAGACACGATTGTTTTCCACAATAAACTCCTGAAACCTGTTAGCAGGGGCATTGGTTTGATGCAGGGGAAAGCATACGTAAACGGCCAGGTGGTTATGGAAGCTAAGATGATGGCATCCATTAGCAAAAAAGAAGATACCAACGAATAAGACAATCAGATGAACCAACCTTTAGCATACGTACACCCCCAGGCAAAGCTGGCCAATAATGTGGTGGTAGAGCCATTTGTCAATATTGAAAAAAATGTCATTATTGAAGAAGGCACCTGGATCGGATCACATGTCACCATTATGGAAGGGGCCAGAATAGGCAAGAATTGCCGCATCTTCCCCGGAGCCGTTATTGCTGCCATTCCTCAGGATCTGAAATTTGACGGTGAAGAAACCATTGTAAAGATCGGCGACAATACAACTATCAGGGAGTATGTTACGATCAATCGCGGGACCAAGGCCAATTATGAAACGGTGGTTGGGAACAATTGTCTGTTAATGGCCTATGTGCATGTGGCCCATGATTGCATCATAGGAAATAATGTGATTCTTGCCAATGCCGCCACGCTGGCCGGACACATTATGATCGACGACTTCGCTATTGTAGGAGGCCTGGTAGCCGTGCATCAATTTGTGCAGATTGGTAAACACTCCATGATTTCAGGCGGAACACTCGTAAGGAAAGATGTTCCACCCTTTACCAAAGGGGCCAGGGAACCATTGTCGTATGTAGGGGTAAATTCCATCGGACTGAGAAGACGTGGTTATACCAATGACCAGATCAATGACATTCAGGAAATATACCGTATGATCTACCTTAGAGCGCATAATGTGTCCCAGGCTGTTAATATCATTGAAGCGGATATACCCGCAACACCCGAACGTGACGAGATCCTGGCATTTATTCAAAAATCGACCAGGGGTATTATGAAAGGGTACAGTAAATATCAAAAACAAGACTAAAAAAATACAACATAATAATGGCAACAACAGCAGATTTTAGAAACGGCCTTATCATTGAATTTAATGGAGAATTATTCTCTATCGTTGAATTTCAACATGTAAATCCGGGCAAAGGAGCCGCCTTTGTCAGGACCAAGCTGAAAAATGTAAAAACAGGCAAAGTTCTCCCCAATACTTTCAATGCAGGTGTGAAGATCAATATTCAAAGAGTGGAAAGACGCCCGTATCAGTATTTATATAATGATGGTGAATCCTATCATTTCATGAACCAGGAAACATTTGAGCAAATTCCTCTAACAAAGGATTTGATCTCAGCTCCTGATTTTCTGAAGGAAGGACAGGAGGTTGATATTGCATATCATGAAGAATCAGAGTCGTACCTTTCATGCGATCTTCCTGCTTATGTAGTTCTGGAGATCACTTATACAGAACCGGGCGAAAGAGGGAATACCGCTACAAACGTTATGAAGGATTCCACTGTTGAAACAGGTGCCAATGTTAAAGTTCCTTTGTTCATCAATACAGGCGACCTTATCAAAGTGGATACACGTACTGGTGAATATTCTGAAAGAGTTAAAGCTTAATTTTCTATTCTTATTAAAAATAATCCCTTTCCCCGGCAGAGTTGTCTGATGGCCGGGGCAATAGGTAAAAGCGCAGATCATGAAATTTCCGCAAGCTCAAAGCCTTAAACAAGTAAGCGAATTCCTTAATGCCAAATATGTAGGCAAGCCTGATCATGCCGTGATCGGAATGAATGAGATCCATATGGTGGAGGTCGGAGATCTGACATTTGTGGATCACCCCAAATACTACGAGAAGGCCTTAAATTCAAAAGCAACCACCATTCTTATCAATAAAGATGTTGAATGCCCTCCTGGAAAAGGCCTGATCATTTCCGATGATCCATTTATGGATTTTAATAAGCTCAGCGATCACTTCCGCCCTTTTATTCCTTCTGATAAAATGATCAGTTCCACTGCCGAAATAGGTGAGGGAACGGTGATACAGCCGGGCGCATTTATCGGAGAACATGTAAAAATCGGCAAGAACTGCCTCATTCATGCCAATGCATCTGTTTATGACCATTGTATTCTGGGCGATGATGTTGTGCTGCATTCAGGTAGTGTGATCGGGGCTGACGGCTTCTATTTTCAGAAGAGAAAGGGTGAAACCCTAAAGTTTAAATCTGTAGGACGCACTATTTTAGGCAATCATGTTGAAGTAGGGGCAAACACAACAATTGATAAAGGAGTTACAGGTGATACCAGGGTGGGTGATTACACCAAATTCGACAATCATGTCCAGGTGGGCCATGACACACAGATCGGCCGTTTTTGCATCATTGGTGCATTTACCGCTATTGCCGGGGTTACCAAAATCGAAGACAATGTGATCCTCTGGGCGAAGGTCGTTATTGATAAAGACATTGTCATCGGTGAAGGGGCTGTTTTACTTGCCACCTCGGGAGCCGATAAAAGCCTTGAAGGTGGAAAAACATACTTTGGAGCCCCTGCCATGGAAGTGCGTAAAGCATGGCAGCAAATGGCTCTAATCAGGAAACTGCCTGAGATTTGGGAAAAGGTTAAAAATCTGTAGAGTAAGAAATACCTGCTGTTCGATCCTATTTATTCTTCAACTTCCTTAATTTCCTTCCGGCTGTGATAAAGATCCAGTGACACGAGGATCCCAATGAATCCCCAGAAAGGTACTGAAGCCTTATCTGTATCAAGAAAGTTGTTGAGCAGTCCGTGGGTAAAATAAGTCATTAAACCCAGTAATGTCAGAAGGGCAATCAGCTTCACTTCTTTTGATTCGGCACGCCGGTATACACGCATACCGATTATGGTAATTGCTATTACAATGGCAATGAAGGAGAGCATCCCCAAAATCCCTGATTCTGATAAGGGCCCGATATATTCGCTGTGTGCATTGCCCATATCACCGGCATTCGTACTGATAATGGTCTTTTCTTTCGAACGCTGGAAGGGTGCATACACAAATTGGTATGTTCCTGGTCCCCAGCCCCAGAAAGGTCGTTCTTCATACAACCTCATGGCACAATTCCACCTGTTTATTCGTTCCAGGTTGGAGGCATCAGATGATATATTTGAAATGGATTGTATGTGTTCCAGGAAGTCGGTTGACGAGTCCTGTTTGTTTTTCTCCAGCCTGTCCATCAACTGAAATGAGAATACATAAAAGACAGCTGAAAGAATTGCGATTCCCAGCAGGATAAATCTGAACTTTATTTTTAATGCAATGATTCCATATACCATCAGGGCAAAAGCAAGACTGACCCAGGCAGCGCGGCTATATGAAAAGATCACCCCAACAAGGAGAATGAACAATACGATCGAATTCGCCAGTCTTTGTGAGTTTGTATAGTTCCTGCTAAGGCTAAAACCAACAAAAAATGGAATGAACATTGAGATCACAGCACCATAGGCTGTATGGTCATTGTAAAATGGTTTCATCACCATATTGCTGGAAGGCTTATCGAAACCATACCCGGCATGATTGAACAATGTGTAAAAGATCACCACCAGTAAAGGAAGGACGTAAAGCCAGTTGAATAATTTAATATTGCTGATCTTCTTAAAAAGCAATATCCCAATGAAATAGAAAGGAACCACAAACCAGAGCCTTGCAACTAAAAATTTGATGGACACCATGGGTATTTCACTCGTTATAGTAGTAATGCCGATCCAAAGTAAGTTTATAATGATGAAGATACTGACAGGATGTTGGATAATCTTTCGATTGAAGCCTCCGTCATAAAATAATTTTAAAATAAAGACCACCAGAACGCCTAGCAGCAAAGGCTCAGTGGGCAAAGTAATCCCAACACCAAGATCAGGATCTTTGAAGTTGACCGCTATGGGTGTAAGGAATGTAATGATCAGGATAAGCTTATCGAGAGAGAAGATATAGAGAAAAAGAAAGATCAGCAATACCGGCGTAAGCAGGGCATAGTATTTGTCCTGTACGATCAAATAACAGTTTAGTGCTATAAAGAACACGCTTACTGCATAAACCAGGTAGATCTTGTATTTTTCAATCAGGCTCAAGATAAATGGCTTAGTATTGGTTATTTTTTAATCCTGAAGGTATGTTTGAACCTCTCAATGATCAGAATGATAATAATGGCCAGAAAGATGGTAGCGATCATCGTAAATACAACGATCAACCATCTAACAGGGTAGGCTTTCTTATCAGCAGGGTATGGGGGCGTTACAACATTTGAATATGTGAGCTCATCTGTGTAGAAACGCACAGCTGTTTCATAATCAACTTTCAACAAAGAGAAGTTGATGGCTTCATTCCTGAGGGCTTCAACGATCTCAATGAGTTCTCCGCCATGTTCTTCAATGTTTTTCTTCAGTTTTAATACTTCCTTCTGGTTAATTGAATTGGGTGATGCACCGGTAACCGTACCCAGGTAACCTCTGGTTATTTCTTCTGCCTGGGCTTCATATTCGATCAGCCCATATTCGGTACTCAGGGTCTGAAGCCTTAATTTCAGTGAATCGATGTGATTCTGTTTTTTAGCAATAATGGCTTCGTACATTTTTATAACCTCAATATACTTGTCGTTATGAACCTTCCTGACCTTTTTATTGTAAAAATCGATTACAGACAGTACAATGTCATTGGCCATTACAGGGTCTTTATCCAGAACAGTGATGTCGACCGACTCATAAGGCGTTTTTGAAATGCTTACATTCTGACCAAACTCATAATAGATGGTTGAATAAAAGTATTTGAAACTGCTGTCTATTTCGTAATGTGCAGCCAAATCAAACTTCTTGATCACACTATCCTTAATATCTTTGGATTGCAGCAATTGCAGCATTTGTTCCGTCTCACTTTCGTCAGAGTAGGGCGAAATATTGGCAGGATAAAGCACTGCATATGATTTATACTTTGGGGTTATAAATGCAGGGCTTGAAAAAAGGACCCCTAGCAAAAGGGCTACTATCGCTATTACAACGATATGGATCCACCATTTAAGGAGAACAGCCATCAGGGCTGAATTATCATAAAACATTTTCATCTCAGAGGTATTATAAGATTTTTCTTCGGATGATTCAGAGTTAACTATTACTTTTCTTGTTTTCGTTTCGGTCGCTTTCACCGGCTGAGGCATGATTTCTTCTTCCTCCGGTTCTGGTTCTTCAATAATTTCTGTTTTCTTCTCAACAACTGCTTCTGGTGTTTTTTCTTTGTGGACGACCTTTTTTGTTTCTTCTTTCTTCTTTGCAGGATTTCCCTTCTCAAAATAGCTTGATTTCTCTATAGACCAGAACTTAAAACTCAGGCTTTTTTTTTTGATTTTCGAGAAGTTCTCAATGACAATGATGATAAGTATAGATAATAGCAAAACAGAAATAACACTTACCAGTACGATGATCCATCGGATGGGGTAAGATTTTTGTTCTGCTTTGAAGGCAGAGTTAACAACAAACTTTTGAGGTAATTCTGAGTTTGCATCTACTTTGGCTTCCTGGTACTTGGCTTTCAGCAATGCAAGTTGCTCTGACTTATACTCCAGGGTGTTTTTTAAGGATAGGAAGGCCCCGCCATATTCTGCCAGAACATCCATCCGCTCTTCCAGGGCAATCACTGCACGCATATCGCCATTTCTCAGTGCAATGGCCAGCTGTTGGTTGATAACTTCCGATTGTGATTCATAATCATTTACACCTAGTCTCCCGATCACCTTAAGTGAATCAACGATATCGGAGATTTCTTTTTGGAGGTCGAGGTATTCTTGTTCAACGATCTTGAATGCACGCATTGCCCTGTCTTTTTGCATGTGATTCTTAGTAGAATCCACAAGCTCAGCTATAGTATTGGCAATATCGGCTGCCATTTGGGGGTCTGTGTCCAGGACAGAGATCCTCACAGCCATGTATTCAGTCCGGCGGAAGGAGACATTGTTGTCGTACTCCCGGATCAATCGGGTGTATTTGATCTTAGAATCATCACTGATGCCATAGTGCTCAAACAAATTGTATTTGAGTACGATCCTGTCCCTGATCAGGTTTGAGTTCAGGATCTGCAACATCTGCTCCGCCTGTTCTTCTTCTCCAAATCCAAGTACGTCTTCTTTTATTCCGGATTGCTGGCTGATCAATGCCTTTGAAATCGAATTCGTAGCAACGGGAAATAAAATGACTGTTGATTTATATTTTGGTGTTATAAACCAGGGAGAAGAAAACAGGATGGATGCAAAAAGTGCAATTAGCACAATGATGATCAGGGGTTTCCTCCAGTAATATAGGAAGTAAATAAAACCCGATGAATCAAAGTCGCCGTTTTCTGCAAACTTATTTACCATCATGTTATTTCTTAAAATTGTGCAAAGTCGTCAAAAATAGCAATTATATTTCAATGCGCCAATTGATAAATGCGCCAGACACCTTATTTATTGTATAATAAAGAAATTTTATGATCAGCAGAAAACTACATTAGTCTGGTAATTCCGATTCACGCTCCCTGAAAATGCGAATAAATCCTTTAATACTGAATAAGCGGAGCAGGGAAGCCAGGACAAATGAAAAGAACAATAACAACATCAGGTTGATGTACCAGTTGAAAGGCAGTTGTTTGCTGAAATAGGACGATATCAATATCAAACCTGCAAAAATAATGAGGGATGCCAGGTATGGAATATTGATCCTGAATTTGAATATCCTCTGAACAACTATTAATTGCAATACAACTGAAATGGATTGGGCTGACAGGCTGGCATAAGCAGATCCGATGGCTTGCATTCTGGGAATAAGCAGCAGGTTAATGAGGAGATTCAGCACGATGGCTGAACCTGCAATTATATTTAAGTATTTCAGGCTTCCGTTTGCAGTGAGAAGGGTTCCAAAAACATAGATACCTGAAATGGCAATAAATCCAAACATTAAAATACTGAATATGGTGCTGGATTCAATGTTATCTCCCGGATACAGCATATTCATGAGTTCACGTGCATAAAAATGGGAGCTGATGGCTACAGTTACCGAAATGGTGAACAGCAGTGAGAAAGCCAGCTTGACAATACCAACAATGGACTTTTGATGCTTGATCATGTTGGAAAATATTGGCAGTAGCAGGACTGCAAATAAATAAGCGATCTGGTTTGAAGCATCGAAAAGGCGAAAGCCTCTGGCATATACCCCCGACTGTATTTCGCCATCGGGGTCAGGGAGTAAGCGCTGGATGAGCACCGGGTCAATGCGGTTGTAAATTGACATCATCAACACAAGCGTTGCAAAGGGCAGACTCTGCTTTACAATCATAACAAAGAAAGGCCAGTTCCAATAGATTTTTTTAAATTTTGCTTTTACCATCACAACCGAAAATGCGATCATGGCTGTGAGCAGATAGGCAGCAGTTTGGGCATATACAAACCATTCAATTTTAAATGGCTGGCTGCTGATATTTCCCCAAAGCAATACTGCACAGAATAGGATCATCAGGATACGGTCAAGCACTGAAATGAGGCTGTCGGTGCGAAGCATCAGCAATCCGCTGATATTTGAACGCAGATAAAGTATGCTGGAAAGTAAGAACTGGTTGAATGCGATCCAGCCGAGCAAATAAAGCTGCTCTCCTTTGAATCCAATGAGCAGGGCCGCAATATAAGTGATCACAACGTATACTAAGGCCAGCAGAAATCTTACCACAATGATCCCGGAGAAGTGCTTGTTAAGCAAATGCTTGTTTTGCGCTATGTTCCGGTTATTGAAATTAGTAATGCCCAGATCAAGGAAAATATTGAAAAGAAAAGAAAAATTAAATACAACAAAATAGAACCCGTACATTTCTTCACCAACCAGATTCTGAACCGAGCGGTCAATGCCAAGGATCCAAAATGGCTTGATCAACAAGTTCAGGGAAAGTAACAGAATAAGATTTGTGATAAATTTTCGCTGCATCTCTTTCAATACTAAGGCGTTCAATAGCTATTTATTTATAGCATCCGGCCTAATCGAAAAAACCATAAATTTGTACAAATTTATTATAAAAACGGAAGTATTGGGCTTTTATGATAAATACTTGAAAAATAGAACTAATTCCTGATCATTGAAGATAGCAGTAAATACAAGGTTACTACTTCCCGATAAACTGGAAGGTATTGGTTGGGTGGCTTTTGAAACCCTAAAGCGGATCACCCAAGCCCACCCCGAACATGAATTTTATTTCATTTTCGACAGGAAGTGGGATGAGCGATTTATCTTTTCAGATAATATCATTCCCATCGTGGCCAAGCCACAGGCACGTCATCCATTTTTGTATTATTTATGGTTTGAATGGTCCATCCCGCGAATTCTTAAAAAAATCAAGGCTGACGTCTTTCTTTCACCGGATGCATACCTCTCACTGAAAACAAATGTAAAGTCCATTGCGGTATTTCATGATCTGAACTTTGAGCATTACCCAGAGGATCTCCCTTTTCTGGAGCGTAAGTATTATTGTTATTTTTTCCCCCGTTATGCCCGGAAGGCTGCACAAATAGTTACGGTGTCTCAATTTTCAAAGAAGGATATTATGAATCTTTATGATGTCCCCTCTGAGAAGATTAGCGTCGTCTACAATGGTGCCAATGAAGAATTTTTACCTGTTGATGAATCTGTAAAACAGGCAACAAGAGATCGCCTGAGCAAGGGTTGTCCGTACTTTATTTTTGTAGGTGCCCTGCATCCAAGGAAAAACCTCTCCCGCTTGTTTAAAGCATTTGATTATTTCAAGGAAAAGCACAAAACGGATATTAAACTGCTTGTTGTTGGCAATAAAAAGTATTGGACCAAAGAGATACAGGAGGCCTACGAAGGCATGAAGAACAGCAATGAGATTATTTTTAGCGGAAGGATGACATCACAAGAGCTCCACAAAGCAGTGGCATCAGCCCTGGCCATGACCTATGTGAGCTATTTTGAAGGATTTGGATTGCCCATCATTGAGGCTTATCGTTGCGACACAGCAGTGCTTACCTCCAATGTTACTTCCATGCCGGAAGTAGCAGGTGATGCAGCTTTACTCGTAGACCCGTTCTCAGTGAAGTCCATTGCACAGGGATTGGAGAAAATGGCCCTCGATCCTGAACTCAGGGAAGAATTGGTCAGGAAAGGCCGGGAACGCTACAAACTATTTACCTGGGAAAATTCTGCCAACCAATTATGGGCTGTCATCGATAAAGTATTGAACGACAAAAAATAAAAATATGAATATCCTTATCCTCGGCTCAGGCGGCAGGGAACATGCCATTGCCTGGAAGATATCACAAAGTCCATTGCTTGGAAAACTATTTATTGCTCCGGGCAATGCCGGTACTTTACAGCATGGCTATAATGTGAGCCTTGACGTGAATGACCATGATGCCGTCAGGATATTTGTACTGGATAATAAAATCGAGATGGTCATTGTTGGCCCGGAGGCCCCTTTGGTCGATGGCATTCATGATTATTTTAAATCAGAAGCTGCATTGTCAGATGTCATGGTAATTGGCCCGGTGAAGGCTGCAGCCATGCTGGAAGGGAGCAAGGATTTTGCTAAGGACTTCATGAACAAGCATGGTATTCCCACAGCGGCCCATGGAACTTTTTCAGCAGCAAGCCTTGATGAAGGCCTGAAATTCCTCGAAAGGATGAAACCACCCTATGTACTGAAAGCGGACGGTTTGGCCGCTGGTAAAGGTGTGCTGATCATTGATTCATTGGATGAGGCAAAAGCCGAGTTGACCGCTATGCTTAAAGATGCGAAATTCGGGAAGGCCAGCAGCAAGGTTGTGATCGAAGAATTCCTCAAAGGAATAGAGATCTCATGTTTTGTCCTGGCAGATGGGAAATCATATAAGATGCTGCCCTCCGCTAAGGATTATAAAAGGATCGGAGAAGGCGATACAGGATTAAATACCGGAGGTATGGGCTCAATTTCACCGGTGCCATTTGCTGATAATGAATTTATGCAAAAGGTTGAGCACAGCATTATCGGGCCCACGGTTCGCGGATTGATCGAAGATGGCCTGGAGTATAAAGGATTCATCTTCTTTGGCCTCATCAATGTTGAGGGTGAACCATACGTAATCGAATATAATGTCAGGATGGGTGACCCTGAAGCAGAATCTGTCATCCCACGCATTAAATCCGATCTTTTGCAATTGTTTGTTGCAGTTGGGAAAGGCAGGCTTTCTGCGGAGCAGCTTGAGACTGATCCCCGCTTTACTGCAGCCATTATGCTGGTATCAGGGGGTTACCCGGAAGCCTATGAAAAGGGAAAAGAAATCAGTGGGTTAGATGAGGTTGAAGGAAGCATCATCTTTCATGCAGGAACCATCCCTGATATAGGTGGTAGTGTGATGACTGATGGCGGAAGAGTGATCGCTGTCAGTTCTTTTGGCGATACACTGGAAGATGCCTTGAGGCAATCCTACGTGAATGCTTCTGTCATTGATTTTGATGGGAAATATTACCGCAGGGACCTTGGTGATGATCTGAAAAATCAGTGATCACCCTGAAATAGGACGAATCGTTCTTTACTTAAATTTAGATTAATTAGCATTGATCAGATTTTTTAAATCGAGTTTTTATTTGCAGTACCTGGTACTGATCATCATAGCTGCCTTGCTATGGTTGAGAGCATATATTTCTCCCTGCAGCAACATAGATGCCAATGATATTTCTCCTCTTTATGCGCTCTTATTGAATGCTTTGCCTGCAAATACCCTGCTTGGCTCAATTGCTGCTTTTGCATTGCTGCTGGCGGAAGCGCTTATCCTCAACTTCATCCTTATCAGGCATGATTTGCTGCCAAAAAATTCATTGGTGGCTGCACTCGTGTTTGTTGTGCTGATGAGCATAATGCCCCAGGCCATTGGTTTGGGGCCTATCCTTTGTGCCGCTGCTTTTATTATTCCTGGCTTCGACAGACTATTGAACACATATGGGCAGGCCGATCCTACCAAAGACGTATTCAGTGCAGCATTTTTTGTGACGGTGGCTTCCCTTTTTTATTTTCCCTCAATATTTCTCTTGCTGTTATTGATACTCTCTTTTGCGATATTTGGAACCTTTTCCCTCCGTATATTTTTGGTGTCAATTGTGGCTGCATTCTCTGTTTATCTCTACCTTTTTGTTTATTATTTCCTTACGGATGAACTTCATGGACAATCGAGCCTCTATATAGATTGGTTTACATCATTTCCATCCTTCTTTACCGGATATGAATGGAACCAGTATTTGGTTTTGGGAATGCTTATCATGCTACTGGGTGCTGCATCATTTCATGCAGTCTCTCATATGAATGAATGGAACATCAGTGTACGTAAAAAAATACTCATAAACATCTGGTTCGTATTCCTTGCATTGGCAACAATGCTTTATCAGGGTGATCAGTTTTATATGGCCATATTTCTGGGTATGATTCCGGCTACTGCCCTTATTTCTACATTTTTTACAAATAGAAGACGTCCCGGGATGTTGATGGAACTGTATTTTTTCCTCTTTATGTTCATCATTATTGTTAATAATATGCTCACTCCACAATGCTAAAACAATACCATACAAAGGGTTTGACAGAAGCCGGCCTGGATGAAGCAGGCAGGGGATGCTATGCGGGCCCGGTTTGTGCAGCGGCTGTGATCCTGCCACCTGATTTTAGAAATGAATTATTGAATGATTCCAAACAGTTGAGCGAAAAAAACAGGGATATTCTAAGGGTGGAAATTGAAGCTTCAGCCATTGCATGGGCGGTAGCGATGGTTAACAATGAAGAAATTGACAAAATAAATATCCTGAATGCTTCCTTCCTGGCGATGCACAGGGCATTGGATGAACTTATAAAAAAGCCTGATTTTTTATTGATCGATGGAAATCGTTTCAATGCATATCCCGGCATTGTTCATGAATGCATCGTTAAAGGCGATGGGAAATACCTCTCTATTGCAGCAGCATCCATCCTTGCCAAAACCCACAGGGATGAGTACATGCTGAAAATAGCCACTGAATATCCCGTTTATAATTGGGCCAGCAATAAGGGATATCCTACACGAGATCATAAAAATGCCATCAATAAGTTTGGTGTTACACCCTACCATCGTCTTAGCTTCAACATGAATGAACAATTGAAGATGGATCTATAGCCTGGATAATTAACATTTCACTGTTAGTTTAATTTCCTCTTACCCAATATTCCTGCTTTTTTTTTGTTATACTTTTGAGTGTACTAGTAAACATAATATGTCGCAAAGATCCCGCATTAGCTCATATGCCTCTTTATTCCTGCTAATCATTGTGGTAGCAGTGGGAATATTCTATCTGTACAACAAATACGGGAACAGAAGCCTGAGCCCCGAAGATGCAATTCCGGTAAACACCGGTGTATTTATTAAGATCGATGAGCCCGGAAAACTGATCAGGCATCTGGATCAGAAAAATGATATCTGGAAAGATATTATCAGCACTAAAGGTGCAGGTGAATTGCTGTTGGGCTTAAAACAAGCCGATTCCATTTTAAATTCGCTCGGATATTCTGAGATGCTCGAATTGGGCAATGCCTACCTCGCGATCATGGAAGATAGCGGAAGGATAAGTGTTGTTTTGCTTTTTAAACAACCATATGGATCTTCAGAATCTGATATTGCTCATGTACTCAGGGAAGTGAGTGGGAGAAAACTTACTATCAAACCTTACCGCTTTAATACCATTGATGGCTATGAATCGTCTGATTCAAATGGTGTTTATTGCTACCATGCCTTCGAACACGGACTTTGCATGATCGCAAACAGTGCTGTGATCATTGAAAAGTGTGCACAACGCATGGATGAGGGATCAAAATTGCCTTTTGCTGATCTATTTGAAAATGTCTCTTCCACTTCGGGAAGGAATGTGGATGCAAATATCTATATCAATTTTGAGAAAGTCCCTAGCCTGGCAAAGAGCATCTTTGCATCTTCCTATTTCAAGGACCGCAAAATACTTCCTGACTTTGGCTCGTGGTCGGAGATCGACCTTCTGATCAAGAACGATGAGATCCTGATGAATGGTTATACCGAAACCGTAGACTCCCTCAATCAGTTTCTGAGCCTCTTCAGTAAACAGGATCCTCAAAAGATTGAGATCACGCGCATCCTTCCATATAATACTGCACTCATGCTGGACTTGGGCTTTAGCAATTTTGATGAGCTCTACCAGGGAAATGTTTCCTTCCTTGAGAAGCAGGGGGTATTCCCGGAGCGGGAAGAGAAATTAAAAAACCTTAAAGCCAGGTACGGACCCAATCTTGAACGATTTATGACCGAATGGGTTGGAAATGAAATAGCTCTTTCGCTTATCAATCCGCATTTGAAAGACTTGCCATCCAATACCTTCCTGGCTGTACATGCAGGCGATACTGAAAAGGCAGTGCGTCAGCTGGCCGAACTTTCAACGAATCAGTATAATTCAAATTACAGGGATTATAAGATCAAAAGGATCGCTATCCCTGAACTTATTCCGATAATCTATGGACGCATTTTTTCCTCTATAGAGAACAACTATTATACTAAGATCGAAGACTATATCGTCTTTGCCAATTCAAGCAAAAGCCTGGAGAATTTTATTAATATTTTCCTGTCGGGAAAGACGCTAGAACAAAACGAGAATTTTAAAGGCTTTAAAGACAATGTCTCAGATCGTTCAAACCTCTTTTGTTATTTCAATATCAGGAATTCAACAGAATACCTGAAAGAGATTCTGGCACTGCCATTTGCCGGTTTTATCAGTGAAAACCCGGGGGTGATTAAAAACTTCGAAGCTTTTGCTGTTCAATTCAAGGCCCTTAATAATATGTACTTCACAAGTGTTTATGTTAAGCATAATCCGTCCTATATCAAAGAAGACCTTTCCATCTGGAAAGCATATTTGGATGCTCCTGTTTACGGCCAACCCTACTTTGTGAAAGATCACCGTACCAATAATCTGAAAATTGTTGCCTTTGATACGCTAAACAATATGTATCTGATCGATCATGAAGGAAATATCGATTGGAAACTGAATATTGGGGAAAAGGTGATCAGTGATGTTCATACGGTAGATTTTTATAAGAATGGTAAGATCCAATACCTTTTCAATACTGAAAATCGAATTTATTTGATCGACCTCCTTGGCAGGGATGTGGAAGGCTACCCCATCGACCTGAAGGACAAAGCCACAAATGGACTGGCTGTATTCGACTACGACAATAACAGGGAATACAGGATTATGCTGGCCATGGATGACAACCGGGTCTATAACTTTGATATTGAAGGCAAAAAGATCGATGGTTGGAAAAAGCCATTATCAAAAGCAAGGGTGCTTCGTCCGGTAGAACATCTGAGGGATGGAGGGAAAGATTATATCATCATCGCTGATTCGGAAGGCAATGTAAGCATTAACGACCGCCGTGGTAAGTCCAGGATCAACCTTAAGTCAAATCTGGTAAATGCTAAGCGCTCAGGGTTTTATGTAAATGAAACAAACAATAAAGGGGCCATTTTAACAACAGATGCCAATGGAAAGCTGACCTATATAAGCAGCAATGGTAAATTGGATCATACTGATTTTGGCAATTTTAGTGAGAACCATTACTTTTTGTATGAAGATTTTGATAATAAGGGAGGAAGGGATTTTATTTTTCTCGACGGGAATGAACTTCAGGTATTCGATCGATTTAAAAATCTGATGTTTAGCCGAAAATTTGAAAATGAGATCAACTCATCGCCTGTGATCATCCCGGTATCGTCAAGTGAAAAATTGATTGGGGTTGTTTCTGAGGCCAGTGGAAAGATCTATCTCTTTGATAAAAATGGAAACTTGCTGAGCACACCTGATCATATTGGCAAAACACAAATACTGATTGGAAGCCTGAATAGAGATGGTCAGCTAAATATGATCGTAGGGTCAGGAAATACCATTTATAATTATTATTTCAGGTAATTATAATACTGATTGAGCTAATTTTGAAAGCGAAAAAATAGATTAATAGGATCATGAAGAAAATACTCAGCATATTTATAGGTACACTATTCATTTCCTTGATGGCCGGTGCTCAGATAAGCCCTGTTTGGAAGGACGCCCGCTTCTTAAAGGAACCCATGAAAAAAATAATGGTCGTTTCTCAATTTGCAGATCCTGTTTACAGGCAGATGGCCCAAGATATGCTCTGGAGTGCATTGACAGATAAGGGATATTCAGCTATTCCTGCATACGACATTTTTGCCTACGACTCTATGTTCCTGTACAGCACAATGGAGCGCAAACTCGACAGTGCCGGTGTTGATGGAATTCTGATCATAAAGATGATCGATGCAGAAAATACCGACCTCAATATTGCGCCCGGCGATGTGATCCCTCCATATGCTTACAATTACTACGAATACTACTCAGTATTTTACTATTATGACCTGCCATTGATTTCCAATGCAAACTATTACCGTAAGCCCGGAAAGAAGTTTCGCATCGATATATATCTCTACCAGAACAGGGGAGATATGATCGTTTGGGGTGGGCAATCTAATTTCGTGGATCCCTTAAATCCTGAAAAGGCAATAAAAGGCATTTCAAAGAAAATTGTTAAGAACCTTCGCTCTGAAGAGCTTATTTCTGTATCAGAATAATAGCCTTAGAAATTATTTGTTTCTTTTTCTCTTCTTTTTTTCGGACTCAGGAACTGCTTGAATAAGGGACCAGTCATTGCTTAATGTGGTCTTCCAGTTTTGTTGAAACTCCGTCCAATCCATGTCTTCTACAAGGTTCTTCTTCCCCGGTGTGAGACTGGTGATCAATCCATCCTGAATAGTCTTCCAGATAAAATTAAAGAAGCCTTTGTTGGGATCTCTGACAAAATACATTTTTGCAATACGGATATCCTTGCCTTCATTCGGATTGTTCTTGTGCATCACAGTTTTAGCAAGGAATGAAAGAAACTTGTTTTCATTGCTTCCTTCTTCTTTTTTCTTTTTAATGACCTGAACTTCAAGGTCATTATATAATAATTCGATACGGCCAACGGCAGTATCTCTTTTGGCCATGCCAAAAAATCTGGTACTGGATACGGTACCAGCAGTTGTTGCTATAAAGGCCAATGGCTTGATCATCTGATTCATACTCTCGGCAGGAAAAGAACTTACATTTCCATAGAAAGTAAAATATTCATCGGGCTCGCCGATTGGAAGGTTAAAATGCATTTGTGTGGGCGTTTTATCCATTAGTAAAACCTTGGCATCAATTATCATCGCCTGCCCATTTCTTATGGAATCCGGATCATTGCACACTCCTGCAATATTGAGGCTGATATCCCCGAAAGTTACACTCCCGGCCTGGGGAGCATCTTCAATCATTTCCTGATAATTTACAAAGCCATTTAAAATGCTAATTGACTTTACATATACAGGAATTGGTATATCGGCAATTGCTGTTTGAAATAATTTAGGGAACTGATTCATATCCCTTGCCACTCTTTTATCCCTGTAGATATCGGCATTTGGAGCTGTCAGCTGAATTTTATCGATGATGAGCTTTTTATGAATTAGGCTGTCGAAGACGATGCCGTTGATTGAAAGGTTTTCAGCCTGGACATCAAAGCGGTCGGTTTGTTTGCCGAAGGCCTTTCCAAAGGTATTTTTCGGATAAGCCGGAATAAGTTTTAATGAATCCAGGCTTATGGATTGTTCTTTATAATCACCTTCCAGGTATCCTGTTTGAATTTTATAAAAATTCCCAGGAAGTTCCATCATATGCGACTCAAAACGGAACCGTAAATCCTCAATTTCAAGTACATGTGAATTGGTATCCCCTTCGGGCTGATGCGCCCATATATCATCAACAATAATATTCAATGATCTGGTTTCAAGAACGATCTTATCATCCCTTGCATCTATATATTTGATATTAGCATTTTCAATCTCAAAGGAACCAAGTCTGATTTCCGTGAAATCCAATTCTTCATGCGCATTTCCTTCTTTTGCAAGAGGTGGATTTTCTTTCTCTCCGCTAAAAATTCCCTGAGGGCCATAGATGGTTATTTCAGGATCATTGACAGCAATACTTCCGATACCAAATTCTTTTCCGCTCATGGCTTTCCTGATGTCAATGGATCCAATTCTTATCCGGCGAATGTTTGCCTCTACCAAAGGCCTTGCAAGCCTGCTCCTTTTAACCACTTCAAGAGCCGCGCTGTCGGGTTGAATCGATAATCCGTAAATTCTGGCCGACTGGGTAAAAAGGTTGATCCGGACTTTATCAAAATCAATGATATAACCAGTCGAATCCATTTTATCAAGCTCTTCTCTTATTTTTTGATCAGCAATAGTGCTGAGGATGCTGTTAGCAATGAGAAGAAGAATTATAAATATTGCTATTATTGATCCAATGATGATCAGCCAGATCTTTTTTCGTTTGGAAAGAGCCATATGCTACATTTAGGATTAGATTTTATAAATATAGCAAAAAAATGCCTATTGTCAATTTGTTATATTTGTATAGCACTTAGATATTGAAAAGAAAGAATGTCATGCAAATACTACTTACTGGCGCAAGCGGTTTTATCGGGAAACACCTGATTGAAGCCTTGTTGCAACATGATCATACCATCACTGTCGTATCAAGGGATGTGGAGAGGACGAGGACGAAGCTTCCGGCACCCATTAAGCTTATTGATTGGGAGCCGGCCGGCTTGAAGAAGGCCATTTCTCAATCCAATGTAGTCATAAACCTTGCCGGTGAACCCATTGCATCCGGCCGTTGGACACAAAGCAAGAAAATATCAATTGTGAACAGCAGAATGCATGCTTCACAGCGATTGCTGGCGGCAATGCAAAATTTACAGAAGAAACCGGAGCTTTTTATGCAATGCTCTGCTATAGGCTATTACGGACATAGCCTCGATGAAAAGTTTGATGTATACAGTCCCCCTGGGGAAGGATTCCTGGCGGAAGTTTGCCAAAAATGGGAAAGCAATAATGAGGCCATTAATACCTTGTGCGGGCGTCTTGTAACACTGCGCGTAGGACTGGTTCTCGGAAAAGATGGGGGGATGTTAAAAGAGCTTGTTAAACAATCGAAAAGAGGGATGGCCGGTAAGGTTGGAAGTGGTATGCAATGGATGTCATGGATACATATTTATGATTTGGTTTATGCCATTATGTATCTCATGAACAGGGAAGAAGCAAAAGGGCCCTACAATCTTGTTGTTAAACATGCCGCAAGGCAAAAAGAATTTGCACGATCACTGGCAAAGACAACATCAAGAAAATTTCAACTTCCGGCTCCGTCATTTATGATCAAAGTTATACTGGGAGAAATGGGAAAAGAACTTATCCTGACAGGTCAGAATGTTTCCCCCTCTAAATTAATACGCGAAGGCTTTGTGTACAAATTTGAAAGCCTTGAGGCAGCTTTGGCTGATCTCCTTCACTAAAATCAAATAATTCCCCGTGGCTTGCCACGAGGGATAGTCAAATTAAGAATTTTTTTGTATTTAAGCTTTTGAACTTTTTAACCGATATAGTGTTAATGTATTTTGTTTAATGAAAGAATAAAAAGATAAAACATTATTATCGGATATACAACCATAAAATGAGAAAGAGCATCAAACATATTTTGCCATTGTTGATCTTAATATTACTTCTCAGCAATGCATATGCACAGAATGGGAAGATCACAGGGCGTATCTATGATGCGAGAAGCAATGAACCTATTCCATTCGCAAATATTATTATAAGTGGAACCCTATCAGG
>CAZASJ010000012.1:22955-49943 GCA_964487735.1 uncultured Bacteroidales bacterium
CGATCTTGATGGAAACTTTGTATTTACAGGGGTAAATCCGGGTTTCATTCGACTTACTGCTACGGCCATCGGATATGAGATGAAAATTTCTGAGGAAATTCAGGTGACTTCCGCTAAATCGGCTTACCTGGATATCGCCATGACTCCTGCCCAGATTCAATTAGAGGAAGTGGTAGTTAAAGGCGCTGTTTACGAGAGAGATGCTGAAAGTCCATTGTCATTGCGTACAATAGGGGTATCTGAAATTGAGAAAGACCCGGGGGCGAACCGTGATATTTCCCGTGTAGTTCAAACATTGCCAGGGGTGGCTACCACACCGGCTTTTCGAAACGATCTGATTGTTCGAGGTGGCGGACCCTCCGAAAACTCCTTTTACCTGGATGAGGTTGAAATCCCTACCATCAATCATTTTTCTACACAAGGAGCAAGTGGGGGGCCTGTCGGGATCATTAATGCTGACTTTATCAGGGAAGTAGATCTGATTTCTGGTGCTTTTCCAGCTGCCAGGGGAAATGCCCTAAGCTCGGTTCTGGAAATGAAAATGAAAAATGGAAACCCTGATAAGCTTAGCTTCAAGGGAACGGTGGGAGCCTCCGACCTGGCGCTTACACTGGAAGGACCTATGGGAAAGAAATCTACTTTTATCTTTTCTGCCCGACGATCTTATCTGCAACTCCTTTTTAGTGCTTTAAAACTGCCTTTTTTGCCTACATACAATGATTTTCAGCTAAAGAACAGGATCATCTTTGATACCAAAAATACCCTGACCTTTATTGGCCTGGGATCTATCGACCAATTTAACCTGAATACAGGCCTTAAGAACCCTACAGAAGATCAACAATACATCCTCGACCTTGTACCGGTAAATGAGCAATGGTCATATACCTTTGGAGCTGTATATAAGCATTTTGCTAACAGGGGAAGCCATACTCTTGTAGCCAGCAGGAATTACCTTGATAACAAGCAATACAAATACCTTAACAATGATGAAAGCTCTGAAGACAACAAGATCTTCGATTATGCTTCCACTGAAGCGGAAAACAAACTCAGGTATGAATATGATATGAAACTCGGGCAATATGGCCTTCGTTTAGGTGGCGGACTAAATTATGCTCAATACAGCAATAATACATTAAGACGTAATTATATAGAGGGCGTCGGCACCATAAACAGGTCATACAGCAGCAATCTTGATATGCTTTCATATAATTTGTTTGCCCAGGTATCAAGGACCTTTGTCAAAGAAAGATTGATGCTCTCACTCGGAATTCGCACCGATGCAAATAACTATTCGGCGGATATGTCAAATATGCTGGAGCAGTTATCCCCTCGCTTTTCGGCATCATTCCTGCTCACTGAGCAATGGTCTCTTAACTTCAGTACCGGCAGGTATTTCCAGCGACCGGCTTACACAACTTTAGGATACAGGGATCCGGCGGGAGACCTTGTCAACAAAAAAACCGGAATAAAGTACATTTATAATGATCAGTTATCGGGGGGCGTGGCATACCGGCCCAACGAGAATATTGAAATTTCAGTTGAAGGGTTTTATAAATACTACCATGATTATCCATTCTCACTTCGTGATTCGGTTAGCCTTGCGAGCAAAGGAGCTGATTATGGTACTTATGGTGATGAGGCTGTAGTATCAACTTCAGAAGGAAAGGCAGTAGGAGGTGAGCTATTCTTTCGTGGAAATATCACAAAGGACCTTAGCATGATCGTTTCATATACCTATGTTAGAAGTGAGTTCCAGGATAAGAATGATCAATTTATTCCTTCTGCCTGGGATAATAAACACCTGTTAAATATTATTGCACGTAAATCATTCAAGCGGAACTGGGACCTGGGGGCCAAGTGGAGGTATGTTGGTGGTGCGCCTTATACTCCCTGGGATGAAAATAAATCCAGCTATGTACTTGCATGGGATGCGCAAAATGGGCCTTATCTCGATTATGATGCCTTCAATACCCTGCGCCTATCCTCCTTTCATCAGTTGGACGTACGTGTCGACAAGTCATACTACTTCAGGAAATGGTCGATGACCATTTATGTTGATATCCAGAACGTATATAATTTCAAAGCTGAATTGCCCGATATAGTGATCAGGGAGTTGGATGATCAGGGAAATCCTATTATCATCAATCCATCCGATCCTGTTAATGATCAGCGATACCAGCTAAAAACTATTAAAAATGAATCAGGAACAATTCTTCCAACCCTGGGCCTGATATTTGAAATTTAATCTAGCATTATGACAACATTAGGATATACGAGAATTCTGTTGATTGCAGTATTGATGATCAGTGTTTCTGCTTGTACAGCAAAAAAAACTGGAGCGGGGAAAGATTCGGAGCCTGAGATTATTTATACAAACCAGGGCTTTGAACATCCTGCAATAGAAATTGATTTTAAAAAAGGGCCTGAGCACAATCATCCCATTATGGCAATATGGCTGGAGGATACGAAAGGAAATTATATCGAAACACTTTATGTTGCGGAATCTATTGGAAACGGAATCTTCGGACACGGGATGAACAAAGAGGGTAAGTGGGAACCGGGACCGATTCAAAGGCCTGCCGCATTGCCTTACTGGTGGCATAAATATGGTTTCCTCCCCGATCCGGAGAATAGAGTGCCTGATGCAATTAGCGGCCCGACACCGGAAGCAAACTTTGTCTTATTAACCAACACTGTAGGCGAGCTCCCTGAGCAATTTAATGTCTTGTTTGAAATTAACCAATCATGGGATTGGAATGAATATTGGACCAACGACAAATTTCCGGATGATGCGGAATATAAGACATCAAGCCAGCCGGCGCTTGTCTATATTGCTTTCGTCGACAGGCAAAAGGATCAAACCGAATTTTCTTTCCAGATTGCCGGACATAGTCATTATTCCGGCACAAATGGGAACTTATATACCAACACAGAAAGCCTGACAACAGCTAAGGATATTGTTAGTCACATCAAATTAAAAATACAGAAATAATATTATTTTTCTGAAAGCTTGTTTAAAGCATTTCGCAGATCGTTGGCAGATACCGGCCGGTCAAGGATCTTCCTGTTTCTGTTGAGCAGAAACATTGTGGGCGTTGCATAAATATTATAGTCGATGGCAGCCTTTGAGTCCCATCCTTTAAAGTCAGAATAATTCATCCAGGAAGTGTTGTGAAAGAAGAGGGCATCGCTATAATCTGTGGCGTTTGTATCCAGTGAGATGGCAAGGACTTCAAAATCAGGGAAGGAATCATCATTGTAAATGTCTTTTATTTCCGGGATCATGGCATTGCAATGCGGACACCAGCTGGCCCAGAACAATACCACCGTATACTCTTTTTCAATACTTTCAAGTGTAGTAATACCCCCGTTTAACCCTTGAATTTCAATTTGTGGCGCAGTATTCCCAACTGCCATTTCACGCAGGTTCTCCACCCTCTTTTGCAATTCCGATTTTCTGTCTTCGTTAATGCATGTATTGGCAGGCTCATATGTGGCAGCGATATGGGAGATGACCTTGTCAAATCCATACATCTCAAATCCTTCAATGAGGTACTGCATCAGGAAATTATACACCTTTCCATTCTCCATCGCCTTAAGAAGGATCGTATCAACTGCTTGAATGAAGAATTGTTCCTGAAGTTCCTTGTTGGAATTGCTCATGGAATAAAAACCCATGTAATCAATGGCTTTCCCGCTAAGGATATTGGTATTGATCAGCACTGTATCGGAAAAGTCAACTTCATCCAGAAAATGTATCTGGTTGAAGGAGTGATATTGCTCCCAATTGAAGTTTTCCGGCATCATTACCGGTCTGTCGCTGCGAATGATATGCGAAACAAAAGTTCCTGGATAATCCGCCAGGATCCGATCCGTATATTCCCGATGAGCTAGCTGGACATTATAAAAATGCTGTTGGGAATATGCGTAAAAACTGTCATTTTCAGGATAATACTGCAAAATATCAATCAAAATATCTGTCTTATGCTTATACTTTTCAGTATTAAAGAGATAATCGTAATAGATCAGGTTTTCGGCCGAGAAAATAAATTCGGGCATGGAATATTGGTTCAGATCGAATCTGAGTGTAACATCTTCCTGGTTATAAATAACATTGAAAAGGGGCGTTTTGCCGATGGCCAGTGAATACAGACCGGATGCTGTATTTTCGTTAAGTTCAAAGCTGAACCAGCCATTTCCATCGGTACTCGTTGAATCAATGAAACGGTGCTTATCGCCGAAATATTCAAGCAAAATCAAATTCTTATGTAAATAGCCTGAAAATGTCCCTTCAATGTTGTGTTGGGCAACGGAAGCTTGAAAAAAAAGAAATAGGAATAAACTTGTGAGTATAAAACGCATCTTCATCATTAAAATTCCTCAACGAGGATCATTCTGCTGATCGTATCCGTTAATGCCAGGTTGTTTTTAACTTCCATAAGGATGCGATACCTGCCGGGGACTTCATACTTATGATAAACGATTGAGTCAATTGCATAAGGCCTGTCCCAAACACCGTCATTATTCCAATCCCAGCGGAACTCCAATTCACCTACGGGAGTGTAGTGGTCGCTGCTTTCTGCTGCATTAAAAAGGAAAATGGTGTTTACACTGCTTGTATCAGGATCCACAAAGAATGAGGCGGTTGGTGGTACACTGTCAGCATAAACCGTGATACTTTTTGAATCATGGTCGGTCCATCCCTGTGTATTAATAACTTCCATGGTAGCAGTATAATAACCCGGATCTTCATACCTGTGGGCAACAACCTTGGTTGGGGAAAACTCGGTGTCAAATGCACCATCGCTATCCCAATCCCAGCGCACCTGCAACATGTCGAGGGGATCTGCAGGGTCGGAACATCCGTTGGCATCAAAGCTAAAATTTGTGGTAATGGGGCCGCTTCCAGGGCTAACAGCGAAGGATGCAGAAGGAGGCTTGATATCTTCTTTTTTTTCACAAGAAATCAATACTCCGATCAGGAGGGCAAGGATAATGGTCGTAATGTATCTCATTTAGTCATTAATTAAATTAATACCTGAAGACACTTATTAAGATTGGATTTTAGGGTTTAATTTAGATTTGCTTCAGTATTTAAGTTAAAAATTTGGGAGGTGAAGATACAAAGTATTTTATTTTCATCCAAACAACTTGCTTATAATACTTATATGTTTTTTTATGATGCTTTTCATGCGATAGGTAAGCTGTATCGCTTTTAATCAAATAAACCCTCGTGGCTTGCCACGAGGATTCCTTATATTCTCCCTTGAAATTCAGGGGAGATGTCAGTCGAATGACTGGCAGAGGGGTAAAATAATTTGGTGAAATACCTTTTGGCTTGCTACAAGGGGATATTCAAATTAAGAATTTTCTTTGTTATTTTTAAGTGATAAAAATGCAGTATATTAGTCGTGTTTTTCTTAATATTGGCCAACCTATATCGGAGTGGTATGATGAAACCTATTAATTTATTATTTATTTCCCTCATTCTTGGGATGTTGCTTGATATGGTATCTGTGTCGGTTTCAATGGCTCAGACACCCACCGCCGGAGATTGCCTTGGAGCGATTCCTGTATGTCAGGATGTTTACTATGAACCAAATATATTTTCAGGACCGGGACAGTACACAAATGAAATACCTCAGTGTGCGCCTACGAATTGTACAACATGCTGTCCGAATAATTGCCTGGATGGTGAATGGAATAGTGCCTGGTATCTTTTTACGGTTCAATCGAGCGGAATGCTCAGTTTCTCTATACAGCCGGATGTGACCACTGATGATTATGATTGGGCGGTCTTCAATATTACTGATCATAGATGTGAAGATATTTATACACTTGTCAATACATTGCAGCTTAGTTGCAATGCTGCAGGAATAGCAAATGCCACAGGCATGAGCAGTGCTATGGGAGGCTCAGCCCATTGCAGTGTGTGTGGTACCACAGGGACAAATAAATGGAATTCCGATCTGATGGTTTTTGAAGGACAAACTTTTGTACTTTATGTAAGCAATTGGGGTGCAGGTGCACAGGGTGGCTTCACACTGGATTTCAGTGCATCCACCGCCATCATTTATGACGATGTTCCACCCACCCTGGCCTCTGTCAGTTCCGAACTGGTATCAGGGTGCAGCGAAACGGAAATTACAATATTCTTTTCCGAAAATGTTACATGCGCAGGGATGTCACCATTTCTTTTCACCATTGAAGGACCGGGCGGCCCCTACCAGGTTACTGAAGTATTTGGTGCTTCTTGCTCTGTTGGCGGCGAGTGGGAAAAAGAGTTTACACTTACGGTAGATCACCCATTTACCTCAAATGGATTCTATACCCTGAATATGACTACCGGATTCCCGGGAGTAACAGATGCATGCAATAATGTTGCTCTTGCTGGCTCTCTCTCATTCTTTCTCAATCTCGGAGCTCCAACCATTGATGAATCCGGCCTCATCATTTCAGATGCAACATGTGGCATGAACAATGGTTCCATTACCGGAATTGAGGCAAATGGAACAACTTCCCTGAGTTATGTGTGGAAAAACTCCCAGGGAGCCATTGCCGGCAACCTGCTCGACCTTGTGGATGTTCCTGCAGAATCCTATTCACTTGAAGTCTATGACCTCAACGATTGCATAACCTATGCCGGACCATTCACAATCCTGGAATTGGGTGCCCCCACCATAGATGATCATGATATCCTGATTACACCATCTAATTATGGAGCAGGGAATGGTTCCATCAGCGGCATTATTGTCAATTCGACTTATGCTATCACAGATTATATCTGGGAAGATGAAAATGACATCGTAGTTGGATCCAGCCTGGACCTTAATGGTGTACCGTCAGGCTATTACGACCTGCGCGTTATAGATGAAAATACATGCTCAGTAATTGCTGGGCCCTATTTCGTTGGAGAAATAGGAGGTCCGCTTACATCCAATCCATCGGCCAGTCCGGATGTTATTTGCAGAGGCGAATCCACAACACTGTTTCCCGGTGCGGGAGGTGGCTCCGGGGCTTATGATTATAGCTGGAGTTCAACTCCTGCAGGCTTTTCCTCTACGCTGCAAAATCCTCTTGTTGAGCCTCAACAAAATACTACCTACCATGTGGAGGTATTTGATGGCTACATCTATGTTTCCGGCAGTGTGGACGTGATCGTGATTCAACTTCCTGTGCCTGATGCAGGCCTGGATCAGAGCATTCCGCATGGGACTTCTACAATGCTTCATGGAACTGCCACAACAGGCAGTGGTGAGTATTATTTTAACTGGACACCCATTGATAAGCTGGAGGATGCCACATTGGCTGACCCTCAAACCAAAAATTTATATGAAACAACTCCCTTTTTCCTGGAAGTGGAAGATGTTCAGACGGGATGTGTAAGCGAGATTCCCGATAATGTGACCGTAAGCATTAGCGGAGGTATCCTGAATACCAATCCCAGTTCATCACCGGATTCAGTATTTTGCCTTGGAGAAACAATCTGGCTGCACGCAAATGCCGGCGGCGGCTCCGGAAATTACACATATACATGGACATCAGAACCATCCATGACCTTGCCGGCAAGCTCATCTTTTAGTGTGGAGATTACGGTAGCCGGTACATACTTCTTTTATGCTAAAGTGAACGATGGCTATAATGATGCTCTTGGTTATGTGGAAATCAGAGTGGACCCCGCACCAATCATCGACCTAGGCACCCAAACACAAATTTATTGCATCTATGATACAATAAGCCTTGATGCAGGAAATCCGGGTTCTGCCTACCTGTGGTCGAACGGTGATACCAGCAGAAGTATTCTCGTCGGAACCACAGGCCTTGGGTATGACCCACAGTATTACTCTGTAAAGGTGATCAATGCTGAGGGGTGCGAAGCAGATACCAGTGTTACCATCATTTTTAGTTATGATGCATGCGTAGGTATTGATGAGCATAGCTCTGATCTGATTACAAAAATTTACCCAAATCCAAGTACAGGAAGGGTCACTGTTGAAGTGCTTGGTGTTTATGATCCGCTTAGCCTGAGTGTTTTTAGTATGCTGGGCGAGAAAAAACTTGAAATGGAATTGATCCCTGCAAGTGACGGGGTCGTGAAAGAAGAAATTAATTTTGACAATCTTCCTCCGGGAGCTTATATTATAAGAATACAAAACAATGAGAGCGTGAATATTACAGAGTTAATTCTTAAGTAATGTATTATTTTTGGGCTCAATTGCGATCTTGAATTGATGAATACTATTGATATGAAGAACATCTTAACTCATTTACTGCTATTACCGGCTTTTATTTTGATATCGAATACGGTCTGGGCACAAATCCCTACCGACCAGGATTGTCTTGGTGCCATTCCTGTTTGCGAAGGGTTTTATACACAAATGAATTCTTATACGGGATCCGGAAATTATCCCAATGAAATACCAACATCAGGTTCATGCCCGGGCAATTGCATGAACAGTGGCGAAAAGAATTGTGTATGGTATTATGTTACTGTACAAAGCGATGGCCTTATGGGCTTTGTGATCACTCCAAATCAAAATTCAGATGATTATGATTGGTCCGTTTATAACCTTACGGATAAGAGATGTGAGGATATTTACCTGCAGGCTGCACAATTACAGGTTTCTTGCAATTGGTCCGGAACCTCAGGATCTACAGGACCAAATGGGGGCTCGAACAGCAACTGCCAGGGTGCCGGCGGTACTCCTTTTAATGCCATGATCCCTGTTCAGGAAGGGCAGAACTTTGTGATCAATATCAGCAATTTTTCATCAACACAATATGGTTACACACTTGATTTTAGCATGTCAACAGCTGATATCTATGATGATGTCCCTCCTGTAGTTGAAGAAATATATGCAGATGATGTAAGTGGCTGCAGTACGACTGCCCTTAGCTTTACCTTCTCTGAAAAAGTATGGTGCGATCGGGTAACACCCTCTTCCTTTGGCATAGAGGGGCCGGGCGGGCCCTATACTGTGACGGATGTTTACGGTGTATCCTGTGATGTTGGCGGTGACTGGGAGAAAGATTATACCATTTATGTTGATCCTCCATTCGCCAGCAATGGAAGTTACACTTTTCAATTGTTTACTTCTTTTCCCGGCATAACGGATGCTTGCAACAACCCTGCACAGGCTGCCAATATCCCATTTGAGCTAAACCTTGGAGCTCCTACCATAAATTCGCTCGGATTGTCCATTTCTGCAGCAACCTGCGGGATGGCAAACGGTTCCATTACCGGGGTTTCTGCAACCGGACAAACAACCCTTAACTATATATGGAAAAATGCACTGGGTACGGTTGTGGGTACTTCCCCCGAACTGCTCAATGTGCCTGCGGGAGTTTATACTCTTGAAGTGCATGACCTTCAATTCTGTACAACTTATGGTGGCCCCTGGGAAGTGGAAGAGTTTGGTGCTCCGGAGATTGATGATCATGATATTGTTATTACATCTTCAAACTATGGTGCGTCTAACGGAAGCATTTCAGGGATCATTGTTACGACTACATTTAATATAGATGAATACATCTGGACCGATGACCTGGGCACTGTTGTAGGTAGTGAACTTGACCTGGATGGAGTTGCATCCGGCTATTATGGCCTTGAGATAATAGATGAAAATACATGCTCAGCCATTACAGGACCCTATTTTGTAGGTGAAATTGGTGGCCCATTGTCCACTTATCCCGGTGCGAGTCCTTCAAGCATTTGTGCCGGAGATCCAACAACACTTTCAACAGGTGCCGGAGGAGGATCCGGAGATTATACATTCTCATGGACCTCTACGCCGGCAGGCTTTACATCCACATTGGAAAACCCTGTTGTTAGTCCGGAAGTGACAACTACATACCACCTCGTATTGTTTGATGGATATATTACTGCCGAAGGCGATGTTACTGTAACTGTGATCCCGCTTCCCGTTCCGGATGCAGGAATAGATCAATCCATCCCACACGGAATATACACTACCTTAAATGGTTCCGCCACTGTGGGAAGCGGAGATTATCACTATTTCTGGAGCCCGGTGGAAAAACTGGAAGATGCAGCAGCACAAAATCCACAAACAAAAAATCTCTATGAAACCACTCCTTTCTACCTTGTCGTAGAAGATGAGCAAAGCGGATGTATCTCGGAAGATCCTGATGAGGTGATTGTTGAGGTAACGGGTGGATTTCTGACGACCAACCCAAGCTCTTTCCCTGATTCAGTATTCTGTTTAGGTGAAAGCTTTGAACTCCATGCCAATGGTGGGGGAGGCTCTGGCATTTATACATATACCTGGACATCTGAACCACCCATGACATTGCCAACTGACCCTGACTTCAGCCTGACGCTGAATGATCCGGGTACATACTTTTTCTATTGTCTGATCAACGATGGATACAATGAAAATTTCGGATATGTAGAAGTCACTGTTCAACCTTCCCCGGAAGTAGATCTTGGCGCTCCGGTTCAAACATATTGTGTGTATGATACCATCATATTGGATGCCGGGAATCCAGGCTCCGAATACCTGTGGAGCAATGGTGCTACAACACAATACATCACGGTAGGAACCACCGGATTGGGATATGATCCGCAGGATTTTTCTGTGCTTGTTTTGAATGAAGAAGGATGTGATGGAACGGATGATGTTAGTATAATATTCAGTTATGATGCTTGTGTCGGTATCGCTGAAATCGAAAAGGAGGCAGGACTTCAGGTATTCCCGAATCCAACAAGCGGACTGCTTAATATATTCATTGAGGGAGCCAATGGTGAAGTTCAACTGCGTGTGATGAATACAATGGGAACAAGCCTTGGAACATATAATTTTGTTCCGGGCACAAATGGAATGATAGAAGAAAGCATTGATCTCTCTGAGCAGGCTGCCGGGATCTATTTCCTGCAGGCAGAAGGCGATAATATACATCATACACTCAAAGTATTGCTGCGATGACAATATATATGTTGCAATAGCCTCAGTATTCAATGCACAGAATGTAATAATGACGATGTAAGTAATATTTTTTTAATCTTGCATGCTGATATATAACTTATAACAATCAAAGGCGAAAGGATAGGAAGAATTGATGAGAGCCCTGACCAGACTTTTTTTAGCAGCAACGTTTTGTAGCCTGTTAACAACCCAGATCATAGCACAATCCGGTTACAATGCAAACCCATTTCCGGATCATACCAATTGCCAGCGTGAGATGAAGCAAGCCGGCCTCTGGTATTTTGGCGTATTTGCCGGAATCGATTTTACCTCAGGCAACGCCCTTGCCGAAACCAGTCAGCCTGATGTTTTTCAAACACCCATCAGTCCCGCTGTAATAGCAGATAGCTCAGGAAATATCCTGTTTATGACTACCGGGAAAAGCGTTTATAATAAAAACTTTAATGAAATGGCAAGTGGCCTTTTTGGCCATTTCTCATGCACTCAGCCAGCTATTATCATTCCAAAACCCGGGAGCCCGGATGTGTTTTTTATTATTACTTCCGATTCATACCGCAATATTGATGGAGATAAAGGATTGAACTATACTGTGGTAGATATGAGTTTGAACTATGGCCAGGGGAATATTGTGAGCATGAACAACAACCTCATCCCGGATGGAATGGATGGTAGGCTTACGGCTGTTAAGCATGCCAATGGTGAAGACTACTGGCTTATTTCTCATAAGTGGGGATCGGCCGAGTTTTGTGTTTTCCGCATTTCATCGGGAGGGATTGATGCAAACTTCGTTTCCAGTACCATTGGCTCGGCACATAGTGGAAACAACGACTTGCTTGGGTTCATGAAATCCTCACCGGACGGAAACAGGCTTGCCGTGACACTATTCGAAAGTAAAATAGTGGAATTCTTTAACTTTAACCGACAGACAGGACAAGTATCATCTGCCAATACTTCACCGTCAACATATGATGGCATTTACGGCCTGGAATTTTCTCAGGACAATAGCAAAGCTTACATTACAACACTTGATTATGCAAATTTTATTCCTGCATTTCCTTCTGAATTAATTCAATTCGACCTCACATCTTCTGATATTTTCGGTACAGCCACAAGTGTCGCTGTAAGCACGGATGGCTTTCGGTATGCAGGATTGCAACTGGGTATTGATGGCAGGATTTATATGGCCAAGAGTATAAATACGGCCAACCACTCTCCAACATTAGGGGTAATATACAAGACTAACAGGGAAGGAATGGCTTGTAATTTTCATTTATTGGATGGAACTCCTGATACTGAATTCTCCCTTGGAGGAAATGAAAGTTTTTGGGGACTTCCCAATGTGGTGCAGAGTTTTGTCGATTATCCGCATTTTTTGTACGATAGTATTTGCATAGGAGATATGAGCATTTTCAGCATTACAAATCAGGCAAATATTGAAGATGCCAGCTGGGATTTTAATGATGCTGCCGGAACTTCAAATACCGCCAATTACCTCGAACCAACGCATGTCTTCTCAGATGAAGGACAATATCAGGTTTCTGTTACCGAAACCTATGGAGGCATTGATTATACTTATACTGAATCAGTTTCTGTATGGCCGCTGCCGGAGGTTGATTTTGGCATGGATACGATCTATATTTTTAAAGGGGATGCCGCTAAACTGAGTGTTGGCGATCAATATTCAGCTTATTTATGGAGTACCGGATCTACTAATAGCGAAATATTTGTTTCCTCACCCGGTCAGTATTGGGTGGAGGTGCAAAATTATCAATGCTGCTATAATGTTGATTCTGTGTATGTGGTTCAATATGAATTGTATGTTCCAAATGCTTTCAGGCCTTCGAGTCCGATCAATTATGAATTTAAACCCGTCGTTCCATTCAATGCCGTTCAGGACTACCACCTGATGATCTTTGACCGTTGGGGACAAATGATCTTTGAATCAAAGGAATTGGGAAACGGTTGGGATGGTGAGATCAGAAACCAGCCTGCCCCCTTTGGTGTTTATGCCTGGCGCATCAATTACAATACGATTTCTGAAGATGGCACCCGCCCTGTCAGCAAAAGCGGAAGCGTTATGCTGCTGAGATAGGAGTATATTTATCAAGAATCCTTGAACCTTAAACAAGGGATGTATTATATTCGCTTCATGAATGAAGGTCTTATTCATGCCGGGAAGATCATTGTCAAATAAATGCTGATTTTCCAGGTTTTTTGCCTCGCGAAAGTCTGAAGCCTTTTTGCTTTTTTTGTATTTTTGAATCAAGATTAATAAAGTAATTATAGCATTTGCAATGGATAATTATGATGTGATCATTGTCGGGGCCGGACCGGCAGGTTTGATGTGTGCTGAGAAACTCAGTATGACTGATCTCAGCGTATTGCTAATTGAAAAAGACAAGGTCTTTGGGGATAAGGTGTGTGCAGGAGGGCTCACCAGGAAGGATCTTAGCCTTTTTAATTTCCCGGATGCTATCATCGAACAAAAGGTCTTAAAAACAGCCGTGCATTCGCCTAATAAATTCTCTCAAGCAGAAACACCCGAGCCCATCGTTATCACCATGGACAGGCGAAACCTGGGTACTTTCCAACGGGCCAGGCTTGAAAATACAGGGATTATAATCAAATCCGGCACACGTGTATCAGAAATTAAGGAGGGAAGCGTAGTAACCTCCACAGGCGAGGAATTTGGGTATAAATACATTGTTGGGGCTGATGGCTATGCATCCATTGTCAGGCGTTACCTCAAGATACCTGTAAAGCGAAAGCTGATCGGGATACAATATGTCATTCCTGATCCAGGACTGGAACCAAAACTTGAGATCTATCTGGATAGTAAGCACTTTCATGCCTGGTATGGATGGTCGTTTCCCCACCGGGATAAGAGAGTTGTGGGATGCTGCTGTGATGCAAGATATCTTCCGGCAAAGAAACTGAAAGAGAACTTTCATGCATGGCTCAAGATGAAAAATATTGATATCAGTCATGCCGAATACCAATCAGCCCCTATTGGATATGATTTTCGGGGACTGAAATTCGGGAACGTATATCTGGCAGGTGAAGCTGCAGGAATGGCATCCGGTCTTACAGGTGAAGGAATTTATCAGTGTTTGATCTCAGGAATTGAAGTGGCCGCTTACATACAGGGCAGGAAGGAAGTGTCGGAAGAGATGAAATTTGTACTGCGATACAACAAAATCCAACTTCGGATCATGAAATTCCTGATCTTTATAGGCCCTTGCAGGGCTTTTGTTCACAAACTGATCATCATGCTATTGAACAATAGACGTTTCAAGGAAAAAATAAACAAGGGATTCTCATAATAAACCGACAATGCTGAAGAAGGGAAGTTTGGGTTTGGATCGGATGCTGAAAATATTTGCTTCACAGCACCTGCTCGAGAAATTGAGTTCGGAAATAAATGAGGTGTTGGAGGTGGTTAAAGTAGGGGATAAGATCCTGCTGAATGCAGCCAATACAAATTATTCCTTCGGTGGATTGCACAAGGTATTCCAAAGAGCGTTTGATAAGCTTTCTATACAAAAACGAAGCATTGACCAGGTGCTGATCCTTGGATTCGGAAGTGGAAGCGTAGCAACGATACTGAGAGATGAACTTGAAATGCAGTGCAGGATCACAGCCGTGGAAAAAGATCCTGAAGTGATCCGGATCGGAGAAAAATATTTTGATACAGGCCGTTTTAAAGATGTGGAAATCCTCGAGGCAGATGCTGCGGAATTCATGGCAAATGAAAGCAGAACCTACGACCTCATCATTGTGGATGTTTATGTCGATTTTGAAGTGCCAGCGTCATGCGAAACGATGGAATTTGTGAATACTCTTTACAATTGCCTTAATAAGGGAGGAATGATCCTTTTCAACAAGTTGATCTATAATAAAGAAGCTGCAACAAGCGCTGACTTGCTCGAAGGAAAGTTTAAAATACTTAATGGAAATACGAGAGTGGTAAAAATCAGAGAAAATATCCTTAATAAGATCATTACATTTACAAAACCGGCAAGCAATACGCCTGCATGAAATGCTCCAGTGCACACTTAAGCAGAAACAACTAAACTTAGCCATTAATTATGCTCGCACAATATTTCGAAAAAATTGCCAAAGAATTAAGCATCCGGCCAAACCAGGTTGCAAACACGGTTGATCTTTTGAAGGGAGGGGCCACGATCCCCTTTATTGCTCGCTACCGTAAAGAGCATACCGACAGCCTGGACGAGATTGCTATTATGCACATCCGCGACAGGATGGAGCAACTCGAAACCCTTGATAAAAGGCGGGAAAGTATTCTTAAATCCATTGAGGAACAGGGAGCACTCAGCGATGAACTAAGGAAGCAGATAGAAGCTGCTGAAAGCATGTCGGAACTTGAAGACCTCTACTTACCATATCGTCCTAAACGAAAGACCAGGGCGAGTATTGCAAAAGAAAGAGGACTGGAGCCGCTTGCTAAAATGCTGATGGCGCAAAATTCAGGTAGCGTAGCAGCCATGGCCGAAGGCTTCATTGATGAAAAGAAAGAGGTTAAGTCTGAAGAGGATGCCGTGGCAGGAGCACGTGATATCATTGCCGAATGGGTAAGTGAACATAAATATGCAAGAAGCCGGATGCGCTTGTTATTCAAACGTTCGGCTACCATTCGTTCGAAGGTCATTAAGGGCAAGGAAGAAGCAGGGATGAATTATAAAACATGGTTCGATTTCTCAGAAAGAATTACTTCAGCTCCTTCACACAGGGTTTTGGCCATGTTCAGGGGTGAAAAAGAAGGCTTTTTGCGCTTGAACATAGAACCGCCCAGAGACGAGGCCATAGAGCTCCTGAATAAGATCTTTATAAAGGCAAACAATGAATCCTCTGAGGAGGTAGGCAAGGCTGTTGAGGACTCATATAAAAGATTGCTGCAGCCCTCCATGGAAACGGAATTAAAGGCTGAGGCCAAGGAAAGGGCTGACCAAAAAGCAATTGAAGTTTTCGTTGAGAATATGAGGCAGTTGTTGCTTTCGCCACCTCTGGGACAGAAAACGGTGCTGGCTATAGATCCGGGCTTTCGCACCGGTTGTAAAGTGGTATGCCTCAACAAGCAGGGACAACTTCTGCACAATGAAACAATCTATCCGCACCCGCCACAGAATGAGGTAAAGGAAGCTATTAAAAAGATACAGACCCTGGTGGATGCATATAAGATTGAGGCCATTGCCATCGGCAACGGAACGGCCGGACGGCAAACGGAGCGATTCATCAAAAGCATGCGTTTTCGAAAGGATGTAATCGCTGTGATGGTGAACGAAAGCGGTGCATCCGTTTATTCTGCTTCTAAAGTGGCCCGCGACGAATTCCCGGAATATGATGTTACCGTAAGGGGATCGGTATCCATCGGCCGCCGCTTGATGGACCCTCTTGCTGAACTAGTGAAGATAGATCCAAAGTCCATTGGAGTGGGCCAATATCAGCATGATGTGAACCAGGCCGCTCTGGCCAGGAGCCTTGAAGATACCGTGATGAGCTGTGTAAATTCAGTAGGGGTTGAAATAAATACTGCCAGCAAGGAACTTCTGTCCTATGTATCCGGCCTTGGCCCTTCATTGGCAGGCAAGATCATTTTGCACAGAGATAAAAGTGGCCCCTTCAAAACCAGAAAGGAATTTATGAAGGTCCCAGGATTCGGTGAAAAGGCATTCGAACAGGCAGCGGGTTTTCTCCGCATAAGCGATGCTGAAAACCCTCTTGACCGATGTGCCGTGCATCCTGAAAGCTATGCTGTTGTAGCTGGTATGGTAAAGAAATTCGGGACCAACATAGAAGCGTTTATTGAGGATGAATCCCTCCGCAAAAAGGTTAATCTCGAGGAGTTCGTGACTGAAAAAACAGGTTTGCCTACTTTGAAGGACATCATGGAGGAACTGGCCAAACCTGGCCGCGACCCACGTAAAAAATTCGATCTTTTCGAATTTGATGCCGGGGTGAATAGTATTGAAGACCTGAGAGAGGGAATGGAGCTCCCGGGCATCGTTACCAATATTACTGCTTTTGGTGCTTTTGTTGATATTGGGGTGCATCAGGATGGATTGGTTCACGTGAGCCAGATGGCTGATCGCTTCGTAAAAGATCCCAATGAAGTTGTAAGCCTGAATCAAAAGGTTCAGGTTAGGGTGATGGAAGTGGACATGGGAAGAAAACGCATCCAGCTGTCAATGAAAAATATTTAAGCCCCGGGTAAGACATATTGAAAATATTTTAACCTTTGTTTCGTTGTATAAATGACCTTTAGCATTGAAATTGAATAATAAATTTACATACTTAATACCACTTCTACTGCTTCTGTTGGTGTTCTCCGGAAATACTTACGGACAACGCATTAAAGGTATGGCCATTGCCGGAGGAAGCCTTACCCAGGTTGAAGGGGATGAAATCAAGGGATGGAGCCAATTTGGATTTACAGGAGGCCTCGGAGCCATCGTTCCTTTTGGTAAAAACAATACCTGGGGTTTCAATATCGAAACGCTCTTCAGCCAAAAAGGATCATTCCAGAAGAAACAATTTGACGATGACTCCCTCACTGACGAATACAGGCTACGGCTGAATTACATAGAAATACCGCTTTACTTTTCCTATACCGACAAGGATGTATTGTCATTTGGTGCCGGTGGTTATTGGGGATACCTTGTTAGTTCAGCTGAACAAGAACATAGCGGATACCAGAAGCCTTATATGGATTCAGTCCCCTTCAATGTGAATGATTGGGGGTTCTTAATTGATTTCAAAGTGCGTATCTGGAAACACTTGCACGTTAATGTCAGGTACAGCCAGTCACTTGGCATAATCCGTGAGCGATATTATCCGCCATTGTATGGAGCAGCTGCATACACCAGAAAACAGTATAACCAGGTTCTCTCCCTGCGGGCTGTTTACATTATTAATGAAGGCCAGCGTCAAACTTCACCTGAATAAGATTTCTTTTTCATTATCAACTTATTGCTCGTGGCAATCCACGAGCTTTCCATATATTCTCCCCTGGATTTCAGGGGAGATGTCAATCGAATGACTGACAGAGGGGTATATAACGTAAAGAATTTTCTTTATTTTCCAATTTCGATCATCCTGTTCACATCGAAATATAGTTCCATAATGCCGTATGGATTTTCGGCAATTTCCAATCGGTCGTAATTGCCTTTTAAGAGTGTTTGGGACCCTCCAAAACGAAAGCCCAGAACCTCCAATATCTCATATTCGTCAGGGATATAAATGATTGCGAAAGCGGAGCTTTTGTTTAATCCATTCCCCGAGGACATGATGGCATCTACTTGTTTTTGATAAAAGTTGAAATAAATGGAACTCAGGCGCTCATTTCCCGAGAGTTCGAATGATACTGCTGCGATAAAGGTTTCGCGGAGCCTGAAGGGGCTTTCTTTGAGCAATTCTCCGGCAATCCGGGCTGCTACCTCAATCTCGGCCTGAAGCAGATCATCCCGCTGAAGATATGCGATGAGAGAATCTTGTAAAACAGGAGTACCATAGGGTCGGTACTCATCCTGATATGTGAAACCATAGTAAAGATATCTGAAATCCAGCGAAGTAAGGCTGGTGTCAAGCTCCAGGTAGCGCTGGAAGAGATCAGGATAGTAAAAAGGAGATGTTTTCTTGTTAATTTCTTTTTTGATCCGCTTGAACTTTACGGGCTTTATCTCCAGATCCTGTCCTGAAACTATGCCTGCCAGAAGAATAAAAAGAAGAATGCTTGTTAGCTTTTTGATCATGTTTTAAGGACGTATTTATTTACTCTGTTTTTCTTATTGAATACAACTTCGCTTCCTGAATAAAGTACATGGCCAACGGAAGAGAAAATGGATTTTCGGGATCCATGCGCTCGGGGTGCCATTGCACTCCCATAAAAAATGGCATATTCATGGGGTCGGCATACTCAATGGCCTCTATCAAACCCTCATTGGTCCTGGCCATGGCCTGTAAGCCGTTTCCTAATTTACGAATGCCCTGGTGGTGATTGGAGTTAACGATGCCCTGGCTTTTACCCGAGGTATTGAAAAGTCCGGACTGTTTCATCACCCTGATCTCATGATTGCAATCATAGGTATCCGGACAACGATGGGATATCATGCTGTCTAGTTGAGTGGGGATGTCGGCGTATAGGCTGCCATCATGGTAAATGTTGAATATCTGCAAACCTCTGCAAATTCCAAGGATCGGCATTTCGAGTGCTTTGGCTTTTTTAATAAGTGCAAACTCCAGGCTGTCTCTGTATAAATCAAAGCTGCCGCAAACTACCGTGTCTTCCTGCATATTATACCTTCCGGGATAAACATCCGGGCCTCCCGTGATCAGCAAGCCTGAGCATTTGTCAAGCATCATCAGTGCTGAGTCAAGCGACATATGGTACAGGTCAAGGCAAATGATGGTGGTATCGGCTTTTGTCAACCATTTTTCATAATTGCCATAATATTCTGCAGGCAATGCTTTTGAAATTCCGATGGTAATGGGTACTGACTCTTTTTCAGAAATGCATGATGTGAGAAAGATCATGATTGAAATAAAGAGCATAAAATACAATGGCAACAGTGTTCTACTTTTTCTCATGACGGGCGTTTTATTGAAGAATACCAAATATAGTTAATAATGAATTGATTCGCAATTACACTATTGTTGATTTGCAATTCATCACATGGCCTTCATGGCATAATACTCAACAGGCGCATAATTGTCGCTTAGGATATGGATCCCTTCGGGGATGGTAAGCTCGATCTTGTTTTTAAGATACGAATGAAGCCTAAGATCGGAATTGTTGAATTCAGGCAAATCAGTTGATTTGAGGGCAATAAGACTAATGCTTTGCAAAACTTCGGGGTCCGAAGGGTCATGGCAGGCGAAGAGCAGGACATGGGGAAAAACTTCTTTATAGGTTGCAAATTGAACCTTCATAAACTTACTGGAGGGGCCTTCCATTGAAGCAATCAGGTTTTCGATCACAATACCGTCTTCCACGAGCAGATCATACTTTTTCTGCACAGCTTCCAGGGTGGTCAGCTGAAAAGGAATGGCCAGCAATGATTTGTAGGCATCGCCAAAGATTACATCGTACTTCTCTGTACAATTATTTAAATAGGTCCTGCCATCTTCATGAAAGATGTTCATTCTGATATCATCTTCAAGTCTGAAATATTCTTTTGCCAGGGCAGTCAGCCCGGGATCAATCTCCACTACATCAATACTTGCATTGGGGTAAGCCATCAGGTAAAATCGAGGATAGGAATAAGCCGCACCTCCAATTATCAGGCTTTTTGAGAAGCCTGGCTTAAAATGTTCAGCCAGACGGTAAAATTGTAAATATTCATAAACAAGGGAATCATTGTCGGGAAACATGGCAGATGAATACTCGTCATTTACCTTCATAACCTTTATGGGCTTTCCGCTGATCCAGTAATCCATGTCGAAGATCTGAACATGATTGTAGCGGGTATCGGTTTCAATGATATTTCCTGAGAAACGATTGTATTCATAGGCGTCATAAGAAACCACAAGGAGGGCAATTACAAATAGTAAGTTTTGGGCTTTCCCCGGGATTTTGATCCGAAGGCTCATAGCCAGCAGAATAAGTATGGCAGATATGATGTAAAGAATATTGGTTGATCCCAAAAGAGGGATGAGAAGGAACCCGGCTAAAAATGTTCCGAAGATGCTTCCCACAGTGGAGATGGCATATAAGTTACCTACCGTTTTCCCTGAACTTGAGATGGTGGTGAGCTTCAGCCTTACAGCATAGGGCGATACCATGCCAAGGAAGATGCTGGCTGGCGCAAAGAGAAAGATGGCAGCCAATAAGGGGCGTAGCATCATTCCACTTGAATTTCGCGCAAGAAATCCTAATATCCCATCCTTTATAAATATAGTGAGGACAATGAAAATGGCTGCACTGAAGATCAACAGCGACAGTTTCTTAAATGAAGGCTTCTTATCAGCAAGCCTTCCTCCGAGCCAGTACCCAATGCTCAAACTGGCCAATATCACTCCGATCAGGCTGGTCCACACATAAATGGAAGTGCCGAAATGAGGTGCCACTATCCTGGAACCAACAATCTCATAAATCATGACGATGGTACCGCTCAGGAAAACCACGAATTCCAGCATATACTTTTTCATGACTGAAAGGTAGGAAAATTTTGTGGATCAGAACATGAGGTGGAGCTTGGACTTATCCCTCCATTTTGCCTCATAACTATATTCTACAAAGCAGATCACCAGGTCAGCCTCATACTCATAGTCACAAAAAAAGATGGTCTTATCTGCTTCATAATCATATTTACAAAAGAACCATTTCCCATCATTGCTTCCTGCTTCATATGAATACTTAACCTTGTATACCAGTAAGTCAGCCTCATAAGTGTACTTTGCAACGAAAACCTTTACATCAGCCTCATAGCTGTAATTGCAGGAAAACACCTTTTGTGCCATCCCCGAAAAGGGAAGAAAAAATAGTAGAAACAGGATTGTTAAAGAGACCTTATTTTTCATAACATAACTATTAACTCCAAGTACTCCAAGTACTCCAAGTACTTAACAAGCAATTACAATGCCAGATAAAAGGCCTCCGTCAATTTAATATATTCTTTGCTATACTCGCTTTGGTTTTTGCGGATGGTGAGTTCATTTATACAAGGGCTCAACTGTAATTGTGACCATTCTGAGATGGATCTGTTTATTTTTTTGCCCGCTTTAGGGATGATCCTAAGTTCTTTGCCTTTGTTTAAGCCGCACTTTTTTGCCTCCGCTTCGAATAATCCCATTGCCAGGTAGGGGAGGATCAGATAAAACCTTCCTGAAGGGTCCAGAAGTTTACTTACACCTTTACAAAGTTCGGTGAAGGAAAGATTTTCGGTATGCTTTGCTATTTTTTTTGAAGGGTCGGGTGGCAGCAAGGAATCGGAAAAGAAAGGAGGGTTGCTTAAAATTAGATCATATTTATCTTCTGATCTTTCGGCCAGTTCCTGCAAAGAGGTATGAATAGCATTGAGCCTTTCAGCCCAGGGTGAGATCCCGAAATTTTCTTTGGCCTGTACAATGGAGGCTCCATGGATATCAATGGCAGTGATCTTTGCTTTATAGAAACGCTGTGCAGCCATTAAAGATATCAGGCCGCTTCCGCTTCCGATGTCAAGGATCTTAGTTGCTTTTTCGTAATTTGCCCAGGCCCCCAGCAAGACGGCATCCGTACCTACTTTCATACTGGACCGATCGTCATTAACGCTGAATTGTTTGAACTGAAAAGCCATGATTAGCCAAGATATAGTTCGATCAGGCCTGAAGGAGTGTCCAGGTAAAGAATTTTATTCCCCCTGTCCACATCATCGATCATACTGTCGCTCAATGGCACCAGTATCTCTTTTTTACCTTTCATGATCCGTATGAGTTCCTGCTCTGGCCGTTGCAGGATTTCTTCCACAAAGCCGATTTCTCCATGGTTTTTATCAACCACCTTAAAGCCGATCACTTCGTGGAAGTAAAACATCTTTTCCTTCAGGGGTTTTAATTTGTTGACAGGCAGGTATAATTCCCGGTTTACAAATTCGCGGGCATGATCCTGTTCTTCAACATCCTCCAGTTTTACGATAGCAAGATCATCCTTGATCTCAATTTCCTCGATAAACCATGGAACCAATGATTGATCCATGTTAATGAATATCATTTTAAGATCCTTATAATATTCCGGTTCGTCAGAATCAAGAAGGAATACCAACTCACCCTTGTAGCTATGTGTTTTTAACACCTTGCCCAGGCAGAAGTACTTCTCTTTGTCATCTTTCAGGTTATACATTATTGTAAAAGTACTTTATGTTGATTAAAAAGGCAAATACCTGCCGGCCATTAAACCACCGGGCATAAAAAAACCCTGCCAAAAGCAGGGTCTTTTGTTTAAGGTTATAAGCTGAGCTTCTTTATTTTTTCTCTTCTTTTGTCTCTTCCTTCACATCTTCCTCAGCTTTAGGCTCTTCAGTTTTTTCCTCAGCTTTAGGTTCTTCAGTTTTTTCCTCAACTTTGGGTTCTTCAACTTTTTCTTCAGCTTTAGGTTCTTCTTCCTTTACTTCTTCCTCAGCTTTAGGCTCTTCAGCTTTAGGTTCTTCAGCTTTTTCTTCAGCTTTAGGTTCTTCAGATTTTTCTTCAGCTTTTTCTTCAGCTTTGGGTTCTTCAGCTTTGGGTTCTTCAGTTTTTGCTTCTTCGACTGCAGGCGCTTCTGTAGTTTCAGTTTCTGCTTTAACTTCTTCACCTGCAGCAGCTGCGAGTTCTTCTTTTTTTGCGTTTACTTTTTCTTCAACTGCAGCTGCGCGTTTTGCAGCAATATCTTTAGCCCTTGTTTCTTTTACAAGCTTTTCAGCTTCGAGGGCTTGTTTAACAGATTCTTTACTTGCAAGTTCTTTTTCTTTTAACTTGTTTTCAATTTTGGCTTCTTTGTCGGCCAGCCATGTCTGGAATTTCACTTCTACCTGTTCTTCGGTAAGTGCTCCTTTGGCAATCCCTTTAATAAGGTGATGTTTAAACATCACACCTTTAAAGGAAAGAATATCCCTTACAGTGTCAGTAGGCTGAGCGCCTGATTGGATCCAATAAAGGGCCCTGTCGAAATTTAACTGGATGTCTGCCGGCTCGGTAACAGGATTGTAGGTACCAATCTTCTCTATGAATCTTCCGTCCCGTGGTGCACGACCATCCGCTATGACGATGTGATAAAAAGGCCTGGCCTTTCTTCCTCGTCTCTGCAATCTGATTTTTGTTGGCATAATTAATTTAATTGTAATTACTTAATTGATTCATCCCCGTTTTTTGGGGGTGCAAATATCCGGATTAATTTTTAAATAAAAAAGGAAAATGGCAATTAATTATAGCCAATTGATCCTGAGCATGAGGGGCTCCAGGTTAATATTTTTTTCTGCAGCAAAATCGATCAAGGTGGTTTTTGTTTCTTCATAAGCCGCCTTATGACGCTCCACTTCCATCTTCCAGACATCCTCTACCTTGATTTTTAGCTCTTTATCGCTCCTTACATAATCCCATGCAAGCCATGCATTATTGAAGGAGGCCAGTATGCTGAAACATTCATCATCGCTTTGTTGTATCATTTTGAGGATATCTTGCCTGTTTTCGCCAAGTGCGATGTCAGTAATCCCAAGATGTTCGGCAAATAGCCGGTTCAGGTCAGCAATGGCTTCAAGCTTATTCTCACGCGATAATTCCATATTTTTTTTCACAAAGATAGAATCTTTCCCGAATCCGGGATTTTTCCACATATTTGGATTTGACGCCATTTTCAACTGCTTTATAAGGGAACCCTATTCATCGATAAGTCAATAACTTATACTTTATTTGTATTTGTAATATTCAGAAAATCAAAATGATAGAAATATTTATGTAGCTTCAAATAGAAATAAAATTTTATTAACAATAAAAAAATGCACTTGCTTTTTAGCTAATTTTGTCAAGCAGTTTTCGAGTATATATTGATCCAATCACGGATATGCCTGACTTTACACATTTACATGTTCATACCCAATTTTCCATTCTTGATGGTGCAAGCAAGATAAATGCATTGGTTGAGAAAGCGGAGGCCTCTGGCATGAAAGCACTTGCCATCACGGATCATGGGAATATGTTTGGTGTGCCCTTGTTTATGCAGGCTGCCAGAAAGAAAGGGATCAAACCCATAGTAGGTTGCGAAGTTTATGTTGCTTCCGGCAGTCGGGAGCATAAAGCAGGAAAAGAGGACCGAAGTGGCCGGCATTTGATCCTTCTGGCCAAGAATAAGCTGGGTTACCAGAATCTGTCAAAATTAAGTTCAAAAGGTTTCCTTGAGGGCTTTTATTATACCCCCCGGATTGATAAGGAACTTTTGCGCGAGTATCATGAAGGACTGATTGCATCATCAGCATGCCTTGGTGGAGAAATACCACAGGCTGTGATTAAACATGGTCCTGAAAAAGCAGAAGAAGTCCTTCTGGAATACCTGGAAATCTTCGGTGAAGACTTTTACCTTGAACTACAGGACCACGGGATTCCGGAACAACGAATGGTGAATGGAGTGCTGGTTGATCTTGCAGCAAAACATAATGTGAAGGTAATTGCCACCAATGATGTACATTTTATAAATGCTGAGGACTTTGAGGCCCATCGCATTCTGATCTGTTTGAATACTGGAAAAGACCTGGATGATACATCCGGCATGCATTATACAGGTCAGGAATACCTCAAAACACCTCAGGAAATGGAGGAGCTTTTCTCAAAGTACCCTCAATCACTATTAAATACCCAGGATGTTGTAGACAAGGTTGAAGATTATGAGATCACTACCAAGGAGATCGTTCTTCCACATTTCCCCTTACCTGATGAGTTTGATTCTGAAGATGATTACCTCAGGCACCTGACCTATGAAGGAGCTAAGACCTTGTATCCTGAATTGACTGCTGAGATCACGGAAAGACTGGATTTTGAGCTTAATGTGATCAAGGAAATGGGATTTCCGGGCTATTTTTTAATTGTACAGGATTTTATCGCAGAAGCACGCAGGATGAAAGTGATTGTGGGCCCCGGCAGGGGATCGGCTGCCGGATCAGCCGTTGCTTTTTGTACCGGAATTACCAATATTGACCCTATAAAATATAACCTTCTTTTCGAGCGCTTCCTGAACCCTGAAAGGATAACCATGCCTGATATCGATGTGGATTTTGATGATGAAGGCAGGGAAAGTGTGCTTGATTATGTAGTAGCAAAATATGGCAAGGATAAAGTAGCCCAGATTGTCACCTTTGGTACCATGGCTGCTAAAAGTGCCATTCGTGATGTTGCAAGGGTATTGAAACTTCCATTGCCGGATGCCGACCGACTGGCAAAATTGATTCCTGAAAAACCCGGAATCAGCCTTAGTGAAGCGTACAAAGAGGTGCCGGAACTGGCCGAGATCAGGAAAAAAGGCAAGGACCTTGAGAAAAAGACCCTCAAACTGGCTGAAACGCTGGAAGGCTCTGCCCGCCATACAGGTACGCATGCATGTGGAGTCATTATTGGCCCGGACGATCTTATCGAGTATCTTCCCCTCAGTACTGCCAAGGATTCTCAACTCATGGTGACACAGTATGAAGGCAAACTGGTTGAAAGCGTGGGGATGCTCAAGATGGATTTCCTCGGCCTGAAAACCCTGTCGATTATTAAGGATGCTATTGCAAACATCAAGATATGTGATGGAACAGAAATTGATATTGATGAGATCCCGCTGGATGATTTATTAACCTTTCAACTCTATCAGCGTGGAGAAACCATTGGAACCTTCCAGTTTGAATCGGAAGGGATGCGTATGCACCTCAAGGAGTTGAAACCGAACGATATAGAAGATCTTATTGCCATGAATGCCCTTTATCGGCCGGGGCCAATGCAGTTTATCGAAACATACATCAAACGAAAGCATGGTAAAGAAAAAGTGATCTACCCGCATCCGATGCTGGAGGAAATTCTGAAACCTACTTATGGGATCATGGTATACCAGGAGCAGATTATGCAAACTGCTCAGATCATGGCTGGCTTTTCACTCGGTAAAGCCGATATCCTCAGGAGAGCAATGGGAAAGAAAAAGATTGCCATCATGCAGGAGCAGAAGATCGTATTTGTGGAAGGGGCGCTTCAAAAGAATATAGAAAAAGAGAAGGCAGAAGAGATCTTTACGACCATGGAAAGCTTTGCCGAATATGGTTTTAACCGATCCCATTCGGCAGCCTATTCAGTGATTGCCTACCAAACGGCCTATCTGAAAGCACATTATCCGGCCGAATATATGGCAGCTGTGCTGACACATAATATCAATGATATCAAGAAGATCACCCAATTTATTGAAGAGAGCAAAAGACAGAATATTGATGTGATGGGGCCGGATGTTAATGAGAGCTCATTCAATTTTACGGTAACCAAAGACGGAACTATTCGATTTGGGATGGGAGCCATTAAAGGAGTGGGCGAAGCGGCCGTGACAGCCATCATCGCTGAA
>CAZASJ010000013.1:0-48702 GCA_964487735.1 uncultured Bacteroidales bacterium
TAGTAATGATGTTGACATCAATGCTTCCTATCAGCAAATCATAGTTGTTTATGGAGTGCTTGATCCTATACAGGATACAACATTCATAAAAGTAAACAAGGCTTTCCTGGGAGAAGAAAATGCATTGATCATGGCACAAGTGCCTGATTCGTCAGAGTTTATCGAAAAACTTGATGTAAGGATATGGCCCTATGACAATCCTGAGAATGTTATTTATTTTGATACCATTACAATGAATAACAAAGAAGATGGCCTCTTCTATAATCCAAACCAGGTAGTTTACTACAGTACATTCCAACCGGAACCGGAAAAAAAGTACGTCCTCAGTATTCTTTACAAAGGTTCGGAAACAACTGCTGAAACAACCACCATTGAAAATTTTCAATCAACGGATATTAGCAAGCCGGGTTTTGCACTTGCAATTGGATTCGATTATGATTTGATAAATCCTGTACGCTGGAACCGCAAGGACTATGCCCCCAGGTATGACGTAGTCATAAGGTTTCATTTCAAAGAGATCTGGGAAGGCCAAACCGATACAGTTTTTCGTTTTATCGACTGGCATAAGGACACACAGAAATCTACCAGCAACTCCGAAGTTGAATCAATTTATAACGGAAGTGTTTTCTTTAATGCACTGAATGCCTATGTGCCATATACTGATGCAGCACAAGAAGCAAAAGTGCTGAGAAGATATACAGGCCTGACCTATTTCATTGTTGATGCCGGTGGTGTTGAGCTCAATACTTATATTGAAGTGAATGAACCTTCAAATAGCATCATTCAGGAACGTCCGCAGTATTCCAACATCGAAAATGGCATTGGTATATTTTCCTGCCGTACCCGTGCAATAAAAACCAAAAAACTTAACGACGAAACCAAAGGCAGGGTTAAAGAACTGTATTGGTTGAAATTCGTTTACTAAATGGTCCGCTGACACCCTCTTGCCAAACAGGCACCTGGCTTGGCTTTATGGTTTAGGATTCTGCCTTTTTGTCACATATTACTTATCTGTCTCATGTTTTCCTGTCATTTTCCGGCTTGGCACAATGATTGACATATTGCAATCAGAAAAAAAAGTGTCAAACAAACATAAAATATAATTTAATGGGAAAAATAATTGGAATTGACTTAGGAACCACTAATTCTTGTGTGGCCGTGATGGAAGGAAACGAGCCTGTTGTTATTCCAAACAGCGAAGGCAGAAGGACAACTCCCTCTATTGTTGCGTTTACAGAGAATGGTGAAAGGAAGGTGGGCGACCCAGCTAAAAGGCAGGCGATCACCAATCCGACCAAAACAGTATATAGTATCAAGCGTTTTATGGGTGAAACCTATGACAGGGTAACCAAAGAAATCAAACGTGTACCTTATAAAGTAGTAAAGGGTGATAACAACACCCCCAGGGTGCAGATCGATGACCGAAAATACACCCCTCAGGAAATATCAGCCATTATCCTTCAGAAGATGAAGAAAACCGCGGAAGATTACCTGGGACAGGATGTAACAGAAGCTGTTATTACAGTGCCGGCATATTTCAGTGATTCACAACGTCAGGCTACGAAGGAGGCAGGTGAAATCGCAGGACTTACCGTAAAAAGGGTGATCAATGAACCTACAGCAGCAGCCCTGGCATATGGACTTGATAAAAAATCAAGCGAGGTGAAAGTTGCAGTATTCGACCTTGGTGGCGGTACTTTTGATATCTCCGTACTGGAATTGGGTGATGGTGTGTTTGAAGTTAAATCAACCAACGGAAACACCCACCTTGGAGGTGATGATTTTGATGATGCCATTATTGAATGGCTTGCAGAAGAATTCAAAAAAGATGAAGGAATCGACTTGCACAAGGATCCAATGGCTATGCAAAGGCTGAAAGAAGGTGCCGAAAAAGCAAAGATCGAACTTTCAAGTTCAAACGAAACCGAGATCAACCTGCCCTATATCATGCCGGTTGACGGTATACCTAAACACCTTGTTAAAAAACTTAGCAGGGCAAAATTTGAGCAACTTACCGACAGCCTTATCAAGGCTACCATCGAACCTTGTAAGCTTGCTCTGAAAGATGCCGGACTGAGTCCGTCAGAAATAGATGAAGTTATCCTGGTGGGTGGATCAACACGTATACCGGCCATTCAGCAAGTAGTAAAAGATTTCTTTGGAAAAGAGCCTTCCAAAGGCGTAAATGCAGATGAGGTTGTAGCTGTTGGTGCTGCCATACAGGGTGGCGTTCTTACAGGTGAAGTAAAAGATGTACTTCTCCTCGACGTAACACCACTCTCACTTGGAATTGAAACGCTAGGTGGCGTAATGACCAGGCTGATCGAATCCAACACTACAATTCCTACCAAGAAGTCGGAGACATTCTCCACTGCTTCTGACAACCAGCCTTCTGTTGAAATCCATATCCTTCAGGGAGAAAGGCCAATGGCTGCAGGGAATAAAAGCATTGGCAGGTTCCACCTCGACGGTATTCCGCCGGCTCCAAGAGGAGTACCACAGGTTGAAGTAACATTTGATATTGACGCAAACGGTATCCTGAATGTTTCAGCAAAAGACAAAGGTACTGGCAAATCACATCAGATCCGTATCGAAGCTTCATCCGGACTGTCAGAAGAAGAGATCAGCAAGATGAAGCAGGAAGCGGAAGCAAATGCCGATGAAGACATGAAAGCGAAAGAAAAAGTTGATAAGCTCAACAGTGCTGATGCCATGATCTTCCAGACGGAAAAACAACTTAAAGAGTATGGCGATAAGCTTCCCGAAGACAAGAAGTCAGAAATTGAAGGAGCTCTTGCAGAACTGAAAGAAGCGCATAAAAACCAGGATATCGCTGCGATTGACAGCGCACTGGAGAAAATGAATGCCATGTGGCAGGCCGCCAGCTCTGAAATGTATCAGAATACAGAACAAGGTGGTGCACAGCCAGGACCTGATGCAGGCGCTGCTCCCAGACAAGAAGGAGGAGAAGATGAAGTTACCGATGTAGACTTTGAAGAAGTTCCACCCGAAGACAATAAATAAAATAAATGCAATATAACCACAAGCCTCTCGAAAATTCGGGGGGCTTTTTTTATGCTAATCTCAACTATATCTTCACATTATGCAATAAAACTAACCAATAATACCCGGCATCTGGCACCTGGTATCTGGCAACTGAGTGAATGTTTTCCACTATTGTTAACAAATATTTAATACCCCCCTCTTCATAAATTGCCCAAAAACACTGATTTTTGTATTTAATTAGAATTGGTATCCTTAAGAAAACTTAACCTATAAATAATTAAATTATGAAGAAAATCATTACTCTATTAGTGGCTATATTAGCCCTCTTTGCCCTTAACCTACAGGGCCAAAATGCCTGGATCAATGAGATCCATTATGACAATGCCGGCACAGATGTCGATGAAATGGTCGAGGTGGTCATTGAAAACCCCGGCAGCTATACCTTATCACTTTTCCAGGTGGATCTATATAATGGCAACGGGGGCGCAGTTTATGGCACCCACACCCTGGATGGGTTTACGGTTGGAAATACAGTGGGTAATTTTACTTTTTACTACAAGTATATTTCAGGCATTCAGAATGGAGGACCTGATGGTTTAGCACTCAGCTATAACGGTGCACTGATCAGCGGACAATTCCTTAGTTATGAAGGAAACTTTACCGGTGTTGGCGGACCCGCTGATGGGGTTCTTTCAGCCGACATTGGTGTAGTGGAAACCAGCAGCACACCCGTAGGTGAATCGCTTCAGCTCACCGGCAACGGTACACAGTACAGCGCTTTTACCTGGCTCGCCCCTGCAACTGCAACAGCAGGCGCCCTGAATAACGGACAATCATTAAGTAGCGGCCCTCTGCCCGAACCAACAAACTATCCAACTTCTTTTGCAGCTTCGGCAATAGGCAACATGATTGAAACAACATGGACCGATGCTACAGGAGCACAACTCCCGGTTGCATATGTTGTATTTATCAGCGAAGCTGATGACATTGTTGCTCCCGTTGATGGCACAGCAGTTGCTGACGACCTTGACCTGAGCGATGGTTCAGGAGCCAAAAATGTAAACTTTGGAGATGAAGCCTACACTTTTGACAACCTTGAGTCCAACACCATGTATTACTTTGCAATATTCCCATATACCAATGGAGGAGCAACCATCGATTATAAAACCGATGGCACCGCCCCTGAAGCAAATGCTACTACAACCATTACCATCCTTTATGAAGACTTCGATTGGAGTTGGATGGCATGGGATACGATAAGTGCTGAAGGCGCCCAGGGTTGGGAGCGTGACAACACATATGGGATAAATGGTACCCCCTGCGCCAGGATGTCAGGATATTCAGGTGGATCAAATATCAATGAAGACGGGCTCATCTCTCCACCCATGAACTTAGACCTGTACACCGGTGAAACCCTTACTTTTTATTCTGCCAAGGGATATACCGGCCCGGAAATGGCGGTTAAATACTCTACCGATTATGATGGAATCGATCCATCAACTGCTACATGGATCGAACTCCCGGCAACGCTTTCTCCGGGTAGCTGGGCATGGACCCATTCAGGAAACATTGATCTTTCAGGTATAAGCGGAGACAATGTATATATTGTTTTCGTCTATTACTCTGACGCAACAAATTCAGCAACATGGGAAGTTGACAATGTAATGATAACCGGCGAAGGCCCTGCCCCTGCCGATATCGTGATCAATGAGATCATGTACGACTCCCCCGGAGCTGATGAACAATGGGTAGAACTTTACAATAATTCAACTGAAGATGTGAATGTTTCAGGCTGGTTTATCCAGGATAATTCTGCTACCGATATTCCAATAGCCATCCCTTCGGGAACCATCTTGGCTCCCGGAGAATATTATACTATTTCAGTATACACAAGTGGTGCCTTCCCATTCACTCCTGACCTTGACGGAACACTGCAGGCAGACTGGAGTTTCAATAATACCGGGGATGATTGCAACCTCTATAACCTTGGAAGAATCAAAGCTGACTTTGTACCATTCCTGAATGTAGCCCCATGGCCAACAGGTGCAGCCGGAAGCGGATTTACCTGCTCGCTACTCGAACCTGTCCTCGACAATGAGATCGGCAGCAACTGGGCCGACAGCCCTGCCATCGGAGGAACACCCGGATCTGAAAACTTCCCTCCCGTCCCAACCATTAATGTTACTTCACCTTTGGGTGGAGAATCATGGGAACAAGGCTCCATGCATAACATCACCTGGAGTACGATTGTTTATACAGGTAACATTGTGATCGAATTGGTTGATGTCACCGGCGGAACACCCCAGTTGATCGTTTCCAATATTGCATCATCACTCGGAACATTTAGCTGGAACATCCTCAGCAACCAGGCTATTGGCGATGACTACATCATCCGTATTTCTGACCTGGCTGGTGGCCCCATTGGCGAAAGCATGGGCACATTCTCTATCATTGAACCATATATTGCACCTGAAATCGTGATCACAGAGATCATGTACAATCCTCCTGAGAGTGGAAATGATTCACTTGAATATATTGAACTTTACAACAATGGCGCTGCAGCCGTTGACCTTTATGGGTTTGAATTTACAAATGGTGTTGTTTATACTTTCCCTTCCATTATCCTGAACCCTGCTGAATATATGGTTGTTGCCATCGATTCCATAGCCTTCGAAAACACTTTTGGGCTTACTGCTTACGAATGGACAAGCGGAGCACTCAGCAACTCAGGAGAACTGATCGAATTGGTCGACCTCAGCGGTATGTTCGTTGACTCAGTGAGGTTCGATGATTCAATGCCCTGGGACACCCTGGCGGATGGATTCGGACCTTCATTAACACTTTGCGATCCAAGCCTTGATAACGGACTGGCAGAGAGCTGGGCAGCTTCTAGCGAATTTCTTGCTATCAATACCAATGGCGACACTATCTGGGGAACACCACTTGCCGGCTGTTCAATGATCACACCCACAGCAAGCTTTGAAGCTGTAGATGCTACTGTAGCAGTTGGAGGAACAACTGATTTCGTTGACCTTTCTACCGGTGGAACCATGATCTCATGGGTGTGGACTTTTGAAGGCGGTGATCCGGCAACTTCAACAGATCAGAATCCTACAGGGATCATGTATGATACACAGGGAACATATGATGTAACACTGGAAGTTGAGAATGACTTTGGTGAATTCTCAACCCTCGTGAAAATGGATTATATCTCTGTTGATTTCGCACCTGTTGCTGATTTTGAAGTTGATGCCACAAACCCGGCAGTTGGCCAGGCTATAAACTTTAGTGACCTTTCAACAGGAACCATTGATGAATGGCTGTGGGAATTTGATGGCGGAACACCTTCTAACTCAATCCTCCAGACACCTGAAGCCATCGTATACAGCACGGTAGGCCTATATGATGTCAGCCTTACGGTTACCAACGATTATGGCTCAGATATCATGCTCAAGGAAAATTATATAGATGTTCATCCAATTGGTATCAGCGAATTTGGCGCTGATAACATGGTGAAGATCTATCCAAACCCGACCAACGGCATCCTCAATATCGAGAATACTTCAGGGGAGGAACTCACCATGAGTATTTATTCACTTACCGGACAGGTGATCTACCAGAGCCAGATCCAAAGCGGAACTGAAGTGATCAACCTCGATAACATTGAAGCAGGTATTTATTTTATACGCTACATCACAGAAAGCCAACAATTGAACACAGGCAAACTGATCATCAGATAACACGAACATCCCAATAAAGAAAGTCATCCCGAAATGCTGCATTCACATTGCAGAAATCACAGCCGGGATGACTTTCTCATCTGGGGTAAAAAATATAAATCGATTATACACTAATAAACCTTTGATTATGAAAAAACGATACATTTTTATGGCCATGGCCATCTCCTTCAGCATCCTGTGCGGAACAGCAAGCGCGCAGAACCTGATGCTAAACGGTGATCTGGAGGCCTGGGACAATTCCACCACTCCTACCAATTGGAGCAAGGCGGAAAATGTCACACAAATTTCCGACCCTGTATATGGCGGCAGCTATTCGGCAGGACACACATCTTCACCTGACGGAACACAGGATTTTCAACAAAATGTCAGCGGTATCGTTGGTGGAGCCAATTATACCATCAGCTATTATTATCTTGACAATGACCCTGCTGCAAAAACAAGGATCTGGTCATACTGGCTGAACGGGACTTCAACACTTGATCCGAACGGCGAAGAACTGCGCCCAAGCACATATTCTGAAGACAATCCTGACTGGCAAATGTTTACAGTTGCCCTTGCAGCCCCGGCCAATGCCGATGGCTTCCGTTTTGAAGTGAGGGTTTACCATCAGGAAAATATTACAGGCGGCATGGTGTATTACGACGACTTCAGCGTAATGAGCGAAGGCGTTTCACCTGAACCAAGCGAATATCCAACTGATTTTATGGCAACAGCTGCAGGCCTTGCCATTAACCTTGACTGGACAGATGCAACAGGAGCACAACTCCCAAGTGCATATCTTATCCTTGCAAGTACAGAAGATAATATCGTTGCTCCGGTAGATGGTATTGCTATTGCTGATGATCTGGATTTGTCAGATGGATCAGGAGCCGCAAATGTTGGAATGGGAACTGAAGCATTTTCTTTTGGTAATTTAGATGTTAATACACCGTATTTCTTCAAAATATACCCCTATACCAATGGCGCTGCCGACATTGATTATAAAAATGACGGAACAGCCCCAAGTGCTACTGCCAGCACTGCTAATGTTAGCATCATCGAAGCAGAAAACTTCAATGACGGATGGGGAGAATGGCAACAAGTTAATGTACTCGGTGACCAGGTATGGATAATTGATCCTGAATATGGTATTGGTGGAACACCTTGTGCCAAATGCACAGGTTATGATGGCCAGGCTTACGCAAATGAAGACTGGCTGATCTCCCCTGCTTTAAACCTCGATGGATATACTTCCGAAGTGCTGAGTTTCTATACAGCAGATGCATATGACGGAGAACCTCTTGAGGCTTTTGTTTCAAATGATTATGATGGCAGCGATCCGACAACAGCCAATTGGACAACATTAGAATTCACTACATCAACCGGATTCTTTGAGTGGATTTCCAGTGGAGATATTGACCTTTCAGGAATTAGTGGAGCTGATGTCTATGTGGGATTCCGGTTTACATCAACAAACCAGGAATCAGCAACATGGGAAGTGGATGACATTTTGATCACCGGTGTAGAACTAACAGGACTGAATGAAGAAGACAACTTCACCGCAGAGATCAGTATGTTCCCAAATCCGGCTGTAAATACTGTCAACATCAGCAGCAATGAACAACTTAGCTACAGAGTGTATTCACTGCTCGGAAATGCTGTTACAGAATCAGTCGTTTTCAAAGGAAACGCAAACATCGACCTTTCAGGTATGAATAGCGGTATCTACCTTGTTCATTTTTCAGACAATAACGGAAACATGAAGATAGAAAAGCTGGTCATCAACAAATAGATGGCTATATCATATTGACAATGGAGCCCTTCCGAAAGCCGGACAGGGCTCTTTTTTTTGTCTGAACATCAAATATTTCAGGGAAAAAAGTGTTAATATTGTGTTTGGCAATGCATAAAATTAAGATGAGATTCCATATTATAATCATTTTCCTTTTCGTATTGGGCATCAGCCACTTCCAATCGGTGAATGCACAAAGAAAAAATCCACTCAGGAAAGAGTTGAATGCCAATCTTGATATGGAGGACTACAATCTTGTGCCATGTGGCTCCAATGGTGTGATCGTATTCTTTGAAAGCCAATTCAATGGAAGTGCCCTCGATACCAAGAGGTGGAGTTTTGCCTTTTACGACAAAAACCTGAATGAGAAATGGCTTGCCGATACTGCCCTTATCAATGGGTTAAAATTTAGAGGCTATGCCAGCAATGATGAATATACCTACCTCCTCTTCCTTGAAACCGATAAAATAAAGTCTGATAACAATATGCAGGTCCTCAGGATCAACTATTCAATAAATGAATTCACGATCCTGGAGGGGCTGGTACCCGATAAATCAGAACCCGTACATTTTTCTATTCATGACAATAAAGCACTGATCGGCCTGAACAATCCGGATTTTGAACCTGTGCTGGTTTCCTTAAACCTTACTTCCGGCACCCTCAGAAAACACAAACCGGAAATAGAGGGCTTGAATATCATTCAGGAAATTCATAACGATCAAGACGGGAACGGTACTTTTGTAGTGGTTGACAATTACCTGAACCGAAGACAAAACGCTATACTTATCCTCCAGCTTAACAATGAGGGAGATGTAGTAAACACCCTTAGTATCAATACTGCCATCGAAAAGAAAGTATTAAATGAAGCACGTATAGCATACTCAGGAGGAGATACTTTGCTAATCCTTGGCACCTACAATAATTCTACAGACAAGATCAATGCCAAAGACGAAGAAAGGCCGGAAAATGCCGGATACTTCATATGCAAATTTGTCGCAAATGAAGAAAAGTTTATCAATTATTTTAACTTCCTTGAGTTTGAGGAAATGTATAAGTCCTTAAACAGCCAGACTGTAGTCGAACTTCGAAAAAAAGCAGAAAAACATAAAAAACAAGGAGAAGAATACTCTCTGGAATATACATTGCTCCTGCATAAAGTAATCCCTTTCAACAACACCTATGTACTGCTATCTGAAGCCTATTATCCTGAATATCGTACAGTAACGAATATGTACTACGATTATTACGGCAGGCCTGTACCCCAAACCTACACGGTGTTCGATGGCTATAAATACATATCAGGCATCGCCGCGGCATTCTCCCCACAGGGTGAATTAATCTGGGACAATGGTATTGAGATCAGAGACCTTCTCACTTTTAGATTGGAAAAGTATGTTGCAAATTACCCCACCAGCAAGGAACTTGCATTGTTTTACAGCAAGGAAAATAAACTTTTCTATAAGATGCTCAGCGAGGAGGGTAGCACATCCTTGCAGAGCCTCACACTTGAGAGTAAATACAAAGCAGACAAATTGATGGAAGACCTCGGAAGCAAGATCGTACACTGGTATGATAATTATTTTCTCTGCTACGGTTATCAGAAAATCAAAAATAACAGGGCTTCCGATAACAAAAGAACTATTTTCTTTTTTAATAAACTGGCATTTAAGTAAAGTGATTATTTCTAAATTCATGACAGGTTTACAATACCTGAGGTATAAAATTCATGCCCGGTCAAAATTCAAGGTTCATTCCCCTTTTGTTTACACATTTTATACTGAAGTAATCCTGAACAATGATCAGCAGCCAGTGTATGAAATGATTGAAAAGGAAAGATCAAAACTGTTGGTTCAGAGAAGTCTGCTGGAAACAACAGATTTCGGTGCCAGGGCCAGCGGCAGTGAATATAAAACAAGCTTCCGTCAGGTGAAAAATATCACCAGGCATTCATCCGTACCTCCCAAGTTTGGGAGGCTTTTGCATCGGCTGGTAGCATTTTCCGGGGCGGAAGAAATTCTGGAAATAGGCACTGCGATGGGCATCAGCACCCTGTATATAGCATCGGCTGCGCCCAGCAGTCGAATCATGACAATGGAAGGTTGTGCAGTAATTGCAGAAAAGGCAAGAAAAAATTTTGATGCTTTGGGCTATAAAAACATCAAGCTGTTAATGGGAAACTTCGACAAGCTTCTGGCAAAAGGCCTGAAACAATTTGATACGCTTGATTTTGTACTTATTGACGGAAACCACAGGAAAGAACCAACTCTTGAATATTTCAAGCAGATATTGCCAAAGTTACATAGTGAAAGCATTATGGTGATCGACGATATTCATTGGTCAAGCGGGATGGAAGAAGCATGGAAGGAGATCATTAAAAATGAAAAAGTTTCCATTTCAATCGACCTCTTCAGGGCTGGCATCCTGCTCTTTAAAAAAGACATTGCAAAAGAAGACTTCGTGCTTAGATTTTAAATAGAATACAATCACTATCAAGGGGAAAGTTGAATTGCAGCAAGGTAAAACATGATATTATTGAACTAAACCAACATAAACATTCATTGTCAAAACAACATAAGCACCAATAATTTGTTAAATTTGCAATAAAGCATTGATATATGAACCAGGAAGTTATCCAATTGAACGAAATTTCGAGGCATTTTGTCGTAGGGACAGAAACTGTTAAAGCCTTGCGCTCCATCACACTCACCATAGAAAGAAATGAATTTGTTGCCCTGATGGGCCCTTCAGGTTCAGGGAAATCTACCTTGATGAATTTGCTCGGGTGCCTTGATACTCCAACAGGTGGAAATTACTTTCTGAATGGCAATGACGTAAGCAAGCTGAACGATAATCAGCTGGCTGAGATCAGGAATAAGGAAATAGGATTTATTTTTCAAACCTTTAACCTCCTGCCCCGCTCCACTGCCCTCGAAAATGTTACACTGCCGCTTATTTATGCAGGGATGAGTAAGGCCAGCAGAATTGAGAGAGCGAAAAAAGTGCTTGAGGATGTACAACTTACCGATAGGATAACCCATAAGCCAAATGAGCTTTCCGGCGGACAAAGGCAGCGTGTTGCTGTTGCACGTGCCCTGGTAAATGATCCATCCATCATCCTTGCAGATGAGCCAACCGGGAACCTGGATTCCAAGACTTCTATTGAGATCATGGGACTGCTCGAAGAAATCCACAAGGCCGGGAATACCATTATTGTAGTTACCCACGAAGAAGACATTGCCCAGCACGCCCATCGCATTATCAGGCTGATCGATGGGAATGTCTCATCAGACGAGAGAAATGAAAACATACGGACGATGAGTTATTACAAGAATGTTCCAGTAACTGAATAATATCTATGTCTGAAGAGTTCAAGATATATACAAAAACCGGCGATAAAGGGACAACATCCCTCATTGGCGGTACAAGGGTACCCAAATATCATCCCCGCATAGAAGCATACGGGACGATAGATGAATTGAAGTCTTATATAGGGCTCATCCGCGATCATAACATAGATGCTGAGTATAAAGACCAACTCATTGAAATCCAGGACAGGCTATTCACCATTGAATCCCAATTGGCCCACGACCCTGAAACAAAATTGCTTCGCCCCTTGCCAGAGATCATTGAACATGATGTTGAAGTTTTGGAAAAAGCCATCGACAAAATGAATGAGTCGCTGGAACCACTCTCATCCTTTATCCTTCCCGGAGGCCACCTTGCAGTATCACATTGTCATGTGGCAAGATGCATTTGTCGAAGAGCTGAAAGAATTTCTATTCGTCTTTCAGAGTTGAATCCTGTTAACTCTCTGAATATAAAATACCTAAACAGGCTCTCTGATTACCTTTTTGTACTGGCCCGAAAAATAGGGAAAGACCTTAATGCTCCTGAAACTCCCTGGAAACCTAGGGTTTAGAGCATTTTACTGCCTGAAAAAAAAAGGCTTGACTTTACTAAAAAAAAAATTATTTTTGCAAAAATATATAACCAATAGGATATTATGTATTGGACACTTGAATTAGCATCAAAACTCGAAGATGCTCCCTGGCCGGCTACCAAGGACGAATTAATTGATTTCAGTATCAGATCGGGAGCACCACAAGAGGTTTTAGAAAACCTCCGCGAAATTGAAGATGAAGGAGAAGTTTATGAAAGTATTGAGGATATCTGGCCGGATTATCCTACAAAGGAAGACTTCTTTTTCCACGAAGATGAGTATTGATCATCTGGTAATAAAAGTATAAACCGGGCCGTCTTGTTTTTCAAGACGGCTTTTTTTATGAAAACATCGTAAAATTCACCTTGCCATACTTGCGGTGCTGATCCAGACGGGGATGCTCACTAAAATCAGTTTCGGCAGAATGTTCAATGATAAGCCAGCCATCCTTATCAAGAAGATCGTGTTCAAAAACAAGATCGGGAATGTTCTCGATCCCCTCCAGATCATATGGGGGATCGGCAAAGATGATATCAAATTTCTTTCCGCTGCGCTTTAAATAGGTAAACACATTAGCCCTGATCACATAAATGTTTTTCATGTCGAGCTTCCGCACCGTCTCCGTAATGAAATTTACACAGCGGGGATTTAGCTCAACACTATGCACTTCAGCAGCATCCCTTGAAGCAAACTCGTATGAAACACTGCCAATCCCCGCAAAAAGATCAAGTACCTTCAGTCCTTCAAAATCATAATAATTATGCAAGATATTAAAAAGGCCTTCCTTGGCCATATCCGTTGTTGGCCTCACCGGAAGTTTCCCGGGTGCTGTAATCCTTCTACCTTTATGAGAACCACTGATTATTCGCACAATGACAGATTCAGGAGATTAAAATAATAATGACCGGGCAATTGGTCAAATACAAAGCTATACCTGAAATCAGTATTTCGTTCAATGAAACTTACATTCCGGATGTACTTATGCAGCAGGTCGGAAAGGGTGGAATGCTTTTCCACTTCACCCATCATTACCAGTTCGAGGGTTTCCGGGTTTAGCTTCAGTTGTTCCACAACAAAGATCAGGTAGTACATAAAATCCTCGGCCGTATTATATCCGAAGGAATTGTAATAATCCAGCTTTTGTCCTTTTATCCGAATGATATCCAGGCGGGAATTATCGGTATTTACATAGAGTATCCTGTCGTTTTCTTTATTCATATAATTCAGGAAGAGGCCCTGGATGATGGCAGCGGAATGATGATAAATAGCTGCATCCGGGAAGAACTTGCTTATCAGATCCTGCATATGGCCGGGAAAATGATAAATGCTGTTTGAGTTTGTACTTCTCAGATGGTCATGATGTATATCTTCCTCTTTATATGGTCCTCCGGCAAGGTTAAAATTCAAAATTTCGGCACGCTCTGCCTGATTAAAAAGCGCATCAGGGACAAGTGTCGACTTCCCTTCGTTGAGCATCACCCTGGTCTTGCTAAAAGGATTTGAAAGCCATGGTAATTCACTCTCCAGCAATTGACTTATTCTGGAAAGGTCTGCCAGGTCGTATTCTCCGGGAATCAATGGCTTGTTAGCGGGATCCCTCAGATCAAATGATTCAAGATGAAGAAATTTATTGGTATTGCTATCAAGGATACAATATGACAATCCTTTCGCATTTATGCGAACGGACAATTCGTATTCATAAAACTTCTGTTTGTCTAATCCGGGATCAGAATAACTATGTATTGCCTTAAAGCTATACGCCATATATCTTGGCTATGTGATTATTCCCAGTTTCCATCAGTGGAAGGTTCTATCATTGAACCCACCTTGAGACCGGGGAACCTATCAATATCATTACGTGCCTTTATCAGGTTAATAATGCTCTGGTTGTCCAATCCCTTAAGCATATACTTATAATGAGCGGTCGCTTCAAAAACATGAACCTTCAATCCACCTCTTTCAATCTCACCGGCTTCGAGTGTATACATTTCACCTGATAAGGGGATGTATGGTAATGAATCCAGAATGAAATGAGCGCGACGACCGTAGAGTGAGTCAGCCACCTTGGTATATCCAATGGTATCATTAATTGTCCTGGTAAATGTGGTATCATCAGGATCAGCAATTTTCTTAACGATCGGGATCTCCCCATTACGAAGGAAAACGAGCAGGGTATCAAAATTGGAAGCATATTTATCATTTATTTTCTTATAGATCTGCTGTCCACTACGGATATCTTTCAAGTCCTGTATAACGGCTTTTTCCCTTTTATCTTTTTGTGCATTAAACACCAAGGGTTTATTAATGCTTTGGTAAACAAAGTAAGCAAGAACAACGATCACGGCAAAAAGGAGAATCTGGATGATAGTCTTTTTCATTTCAGGAGGTTTTTTTTGAATACACGCAAAGTTATAATTTTTTTTAAACCAAGTGTTTCCGGTTGTAAATATTTAATGCAAATATAATTCATTCTTTGCGGAGCTGAAACTTATGTTAAAAGTAATTTTCAGCATCTAAAGGGAATGATATTCATAAACATTGAACCATCAACCGTGAAAAAGCTACAAATTTTAAGCCAGAATAAGGAAAACACCAATAATTAAGCTGTCAACTCCCCATAATCAGGAATATCCTTCAGGAAATTGTAGGAATCATTGTCATAATCCATCTTGCAGCAAAAATGTTGCAATCCATTGGTCACAACAAGGTAAGGAACCTTTAAGACAGAATTATAGCGGGCGACCTGATCGAAGGTATCCTGGCTGATCTTCACCTCCGGGGCCTTGCATTCAACGATCATCACTGGCACTCCCTGTTTGTCGTGGACAAGAATATCAGGCCTTCGGGTCATGGTATTCATGATAATCTTTTTCTCCAGGATGATCAATCCGGCAGGAACTCTTTTCTGATCGATCAGAAAGGTTAAAAAATGCTGGCGCACCCATTCTTCCGGAGTAAGCACAACATATTTCTTTCTCACCTCATCAAAGATACGTATCTGACCGTCATCCTTTTTCAGGCGGAATTTATATGAAGGTAAATTCAATTCCTGCATTTTTTCTGATTATTCCTGAGGTTCGATAGGGCTCATCGACCGGTTTTGTATCAAGGAGCGCAATGGGCGAATGATTCTTGTAAGCAGGCGGGTATCCTGAGTGACAATCTCTGCCTTCCCGCGCATTTTTTGGCTAAAAGGCAGATTGATCTGATAATTCGTTTTCAGTCCGTCGGGGAAGGAAACATCAACCATATAAGTATTATCGGCCGGAACGATAGAGATCTTACTAATATAGCCTGAAACCATACCAAACTCCATAAATGGATAATTTTCAAAACGGATATTCACTTTCTGCCCAACCTTAACTTTTCCCGATCGATAAACAGGCATCGTAAGCTTTCCGATGATGTTGGATGAGTCGACCGGAACAATGCTAATGATCTTCTCTCCTTCCGTAATATTCTGATTGGTGGTCCAGAATTTATTAAAGGTAGCACTTCCATTTATCGGTGCAACGATCAAATAGTCCTGGGCCCATTTTGTAATGGCACCATTCAGGTTATTAAATGATTTATGAATAGCTAGTTGAAGGTTGTTCTCTTCCTGTTTATACTTTAACTGGAGATCCAGTTTTTCGCCTTTCAGTTCATCAATCTTGATCTGGGTATTGGCAAGATTGGTGCGGGCTCCTTCAAAAGCATGCTGTTTTTGCAGCAATCCACTCTTGGATTTATCCAGCTCCGATTGAGAAATGGCACTGCTGTCATACAAGGCTTCATATCGCTTATAATCCCTGCTTTCCAACTCCAGATCCTCTTCAAGGGTCTGCCTTTGCGTAAACATGTAGTTATAGTAGAGATTGTAATCACTGATCTGTTGGTCGATGGTTTCAATCTTCTGGCTATAATAATCCAGTTCCACGAAATTTCTGAGGTTAAGAAAATCCTTTAAAAACTCTGCATACTCATCCTGCACATCACCCAACCCCATATTGTTGTTGAAGTTGATATTGGTGATAATACCCAGATCCTTTCCATCCAATATTGGCCTGAACTTACGAAGTTCATCCCTCAGGAGGAACATATCTGAATAAATGGCAGGATTTTCAATAACAGCGATGCTGTCGCCCTTTGAAACAAGTTGTTTATCTACGATGAAGAAGTCTACAATCTTTCCTGTCGACCTGGCATGAACATAAGCAGGTGGTTCTGCTGTAACAAGTTCAACATCCAGGTTAGGGACAACCTCAGGATACCTGAAAAACCAGCTGCCTACCAGCAACATCGCAATGATCCCGAAGAAGAGGGTGCTACCCCATCGTATGATCCATGATGGAACTGTTCCAAGGATCTCCTGTACAGGTTCACTTCGAAATTCTATCTTTTTATGTTGGCTTTCTTTTGCCATGGTATATTAATCAGGCTAATTGCCCAATTCAAGTTGGTTTTTAATCAGTTTATAATATGCTCCTTTAAGTTTTACCAGGTCCTCATGGGTTCCCTTCTCAATGATCTCTCCCTTGTCAAGCACAATGATCTGGTCGGCATTGGTAACCGTGCTAAGCCGGTGAGCTACAACAACAGCCGTCTTTCCTTCAAAGAACCGGTTCAATTTATCCATGATCACCCGTTCATTGTTGGCATCCAGGGCATTGGTCGCCTCATCAAAGAAAAGATATTCAGGGTTCTTATAAACGGCTCTTGCAATCAGAATGCGTTGTTTTTGTCCCTGGCTGAGTCCTGTTCCCTCCTGCCCAATTTTGGTATTATAGGCAAGGGGCAGGGATTCGATAAAGTCCTGAATATTGGCTACATTGACCGAATGCAATAATTTCTCCCGATCGATGTACTCATCGCTTACAGCAATATTCTTGGCTATTGTATCCGAGAAAATGAATCCATCCTGCATTACAGCCCCGCATTGCTGACGCCAGAAGCTGCTGTTGATGTTTTTTATGTTCAGCTCACCTACCCTTATCTCACCCTGTTCGGGAGGATAGAAGCCAAGTAAGAGCTTCACAAGGGTGGTTTTCCCGCTACCGCTGGCTCCAACAATGGCAGTAAGCTTGTTTTCAGGTATTTCCACCGAAATATTTTTTAATACGGGGTCGGAATGTGATCCTGAATACCTGAAAGTCAGCCCTCTGATGCTCAGGCCTTTTTTTACGGGCAAAGCAGATACTTTTGGTTCCTCGGGTTTTTCTTCTTCATCCTTCTGATGGATCTCGCCCAGTCGCTCAAGACTGATCTTGGCATCCTGCGCGGAGCGGAAGAATGTGATCATCTGATCTATCGGGCTGTTCAATTGTCCGATGATATACTGAACGGCCATCATCATACCCAGGGTCATGTCGCCTTTTACGACTGAATCGGCTGCCACGAAGATGATGAGAATGTTTTTTGTCTGGTTGAAGAATACTGCACCTGCCTGCTGATACTGATTAAGTACGAGCCCTTTGATATTCACCTTAAAGAGACGAGCCTGTATTTTTTCCCAATCCCAGCGCTTCTGTTTTTCACAGTTGTTGAGTTTTATTTCCTGCATCCCTGTGATCAGCTGGATAAGGTTGCTCTGGTTATCGGCCATTTGGGCAAAACGCTTATAGTCGACCTCGCGGCGCTTCTTCATAAACAGCAGTACCCAGATGATATACAGCGCACTTCCAATCAGGAAGATGAGTAATATCTTAATGCTGTAGATGGCCAACACCAAACTGAAAATGGCAAGTGTGACCATGGAGAACAGGATATTCAGGGAAGAGACGGTAAGGAAGTTCTCAATCCTTGTATGGTCGCCGATGCGCTGCATCAGGTCGCCGATCATTTTGCTATCAAAAAAGCCGATGGGCAATTTCATCAACTTGATCAGGAAATCGGAAATGAGGGAAATATTCACCCTCGTACTGATATGCAAAAGTATCCAGCTTCGGATAAATTCGACTGAGGCCTGACTGATAAATAAAACCAATTGAGCGATCAGTATGAGCGAGATGAAGCCCAGGTCCTGGTTTGAGATACCAATATCAACAATGGCCTGTGTTAAGAATGGGAAAATGAGTTGGAGCAATGCTCCCAGTATCATTCCCAGGACCAGTTGTGTAATAAATTTCCCGTAAGGTTTCAAATATGAGAACAGGAACCTGAATGTTTTCTTATCCCTGGTTTCGCCTTCCTGATTGTAAAAATCCGGTGTGGGTTCCAGGAGAAGGCAAATCCCCTGTGGCTCCCCTTCAGTCTTCGTACTTGCCCATTGGTTCAGGAATTCATCCCTTGTATACTTTATCAATCCATGAGCAGGATCCGCTACATACACCTGTTTTTTGGTGATCTTATGGATCACAACAAAATGATTCTGTTTCCAGTGAGCGATACACGGCAGTGGTGATTCCTTTGTGAGCTGATCCAGGCCGATACGAACGCCCATGGTCCGAAATCCAATGGATTCGGCGGCATCACTTGTTCCCAGAAGGGAAACTCCCTGGCGGGTGATATGGCTTCTTTCCCTGAGGGTTTGAACACTGTAATTACGGCCATAATGCTTTGCGATCATGCGCAAGCAGGTCGGGCCGCAATCCATTGCATCCAATTGTTTATAGAAAGGGAATTTAGCCATAAAGGAATATACTAATAAGATACTTATACAATAATTCTGTTAAAATGTTACCTCCCGAAGCAAAATATTAAAGCTTCTTTGAGCTAAAAGATTCATATTTTTGCATATATGGCATTTTACAAAAGCATCGCTGAACAATACGATCACATTTTTCCACTTCAGCCAATACAGGTGGAATTTGTAAAAAACAGCTTCCTGAATGTAGCTGAATTAAACATCCTGGACATCGGCTGTGGAACAGGAAGTCTGAGTATGGCCCTTTCACCCTTTTTTAAGAAAATTACCGGGATCGATCCTGATAAAAGCATGCTGGAGAAAGCAGAAATAAAATCAGGAGGATCTTACCCGAATTTAAGGTTTCACGATTTCGGAATGTTGGATCTCAACGGTCAGTTTGAAGAGAATATTTTTGACGGCATCCTGTGTTTCGGAAATACAGTGGTTCATCTTGAATCCTTAAAGGAAATCGGGGCGTTTTTTCATCAATCCCGCCATGTGCTCAAACCCAATGGAAAATTGCTGATCCAGCTCATCAATTACAACAGGATCCTGGATGAAAACATTATGGGTTTGCCCACCATTGAAAACGAGCAGATAAAATTTGTCAGAAAGTATCAGTATGATCCCAAGCGGAATACACTTGATTTTGAAACCATCCTCACGATTAAAGAAAGTATGGAAGAAATAAGCAATTCCATAAAACTGCTGCCGGTACGTAAAGAAGAGATCGAAAAGCTGCTTGAAAAAGAAAACTTCAGGAACATTCGTTTCTATGGAAGTTTTAAGAGAGATCCGCTCCTTGCATCAAGCATTCCCCTGATCATAGAAGCGAAAGCTTAGAAAATATCTTATCAGGATTTCCTGGAGATCAGGATAAAGGGACAGAATTTTATCTTGGCATTCTTGTTAATATTGATCAGTCCTATCTGTACACCCCTGAGCGATTCAGCCACGTTTACAATCCCGATCTGGGTTCCCTTGCGCTTTTGCTTTTTGCCATCCATTTTTACTTCCTTCGCCTGATTGCTTACGTTCACAAGGCCGATCATAGCCCCTTTCATCTGCTTCGCATATTGCACATTTACTGCACCACTGATCAATCCACGGTAATTATCCCCAATTACATTCACTGTACCATTGGTCCATCCATCACCACCTCCATCAACCAGATTAACCACAGCTTGTGAATAACCGTTAAGTTTTCCTTTTCCCGTATTGACCACACCCAGCCGATAACCGGTAAAGTCACCCCCTGAAGTACTCACAATTCCAAACTGAGCCCCTTTTTGATGGCCATTGGTCTTATTTACGATACCCATATCAAAACCCTCTACATTTTCATTTACACCGTAAAGGACATTCCATCTGAAACCATGGACTGACAGATCCTGTGCCACGATCTGTACCGGGTTGTACAGTGCGATCTGGAAAGGCCTGTGCACCTCCTGGGCGGGAACGAATAGGACTGAGCTAACAAGGTATATGATGATTGCTATCTGTTTTTTCATTCTTCTATTTTTTATATGAATATACCCTTAATGACAAGAGATTATGGATAAGGTTGCATCAAAGGTAGCATTACCTGTGGTGATGAAGCGATTTATAGTGGCGAAAAAGTAAATCGTAGACAATCATTTCATGCAGGCGCGCCCTGACCCTGAAAATGCGGTTCATCGACATGTGAATGAAGCTGGATATAAGATCATTTTTCTCAATACTCAGTTTTTCATTATCATAAAGGGCAAGAATTTCTTCAACTGCATGGAGGGCTTCATGAGATCTTCTTCCAAGGGATTGATGGATCACTGCATAATCCATAATTTCATCCTTTGACAAAAGCCTGAGTACCTCATTCCTCTTCAGGCGATACTTTACCGAAACTTGTTTCGCAAGCAATTTACCTTTGCCAAATTCCTGCCCAAAGCTCTTGCTTAGGACCAATAAAAGGTCTTTCTTTTGTGATAAATTATAGTTGAAATCATCCAGCAAACAGTCAATTGAAGCCATGGCATATAGCCATCTGAGTTCAGCATTACCTGAAATGTCAGCAGATAAAAACTGACAAAAGGCCTCGGAGTCAAACATAAACATCTGCTCCGCAGCCCACATGGAATCCACTCCATACCTTTCCGTCTCCGGCATATAGGTACCTGATTCCACCTTCCAGATGAGCCCTTGTTTCAGGAAAGGATCCAAAATTATATTCAGTTGCCTCACGATCGCGGAATAATCATCGGGCGAAACTATTTTTATCCTGAACCTGATATGAAAATCAGGATCGGCATAACGAATAAAAAACCAGTTTGCTATTTTCCCTTTTTTCCTTAGATCAGCACTAAATGGAAACAATACATTCAGCACTATTTTGTCTGCAGTCTTGAAGCCAGTATAAATGCGGAGATATAGCCATTCTCCCCCGGGTATATGTCTTTGTTTGTATGTCACCTTTTTTGCTGCATAAAAAACACAAATTCGTTTGCATGAGCGCCATCTTTACCGGTGATTACTGCTTCATTTCTATCGACGATAAACTCATAAAATGTGATCCTTTGATTCTTTCTGATCTCGGTTTGCAATAATTTCAGGCAATGCAGGTTCTCCAGGTCAATCCATAGCTCATTATCGGCGATTGCAAGTACGATTTCCCGGGGCATTTTATATTTTACACGGAGTGATGACACTGCTGAAAATAAATCAGCCGCTTTCGACTTGACAATTTCAGCCAGATGTTCAGCTGTAAAATGCCAGCTTGCTCTCTGCAGGATAATATTTTTATAATAAATCCTTGGCAGGAAGATGGTATCAGCTTCTATCGGCCCCCAGTTGAAAGAAAGATTTGAGCGAATATCCTGTGTTTGAAGATCGCAAAGAAAATGGTATACTGCCAATGAACCCATGGAATAATTATGGGCATTTGAAAGCCTTGGGATGATGTATTTATCATGTTTTACAGAACGCAAAAGCACTTTATCGTTCCGAACGCTAACCATCAGATCTGAAATGGGTATGGCAAATTCATCTTCAACTCCCGGGGCCGCCAGGTATGCCATCTCATATTTCCTCAACACCGGTCGCATCAAAACATTTCCGGTTCGTTGCTGTGGAAGGTGAACAATCTCTGCCAGGAGAGCTTCTTTGTGCATATCTTGCTCCGCTTGTGCAATCTCTTTTATTGTATTTTCAATATCGCTGTCGAGGTAACAGAAGCGTCCGGCAAGATTTCCGGCACTGCTCCCACCTATTGTATCCAGTTGAATCCATCTCTTTCGGGGATCTTTTTTGTATTTGCCATGAATGCGTGCCAAAGCATATATGCTGAAAGGAATTTCCTGTTCCAATGCTGGTATGTTAGCCAAATCTTCATCTTTAAGCTCAATTTGACACAGGTTTCCGATCAGGGCATCCTGAAGCTTATGATACAGCATGCGGTCGACAGGGCCCCAGTTTATTTCTGAAGTATCGGCTTTCTTTGGGGCTAGCACTATGCCTTCCAACAATGCGGATGCTCCGGTCCCGGTTTCGTCAGGAATGTAACCAGGCCCTGCTTCAGCATCCAGGGCAAGCAAGAGTGGAAGCTCGCTGTTTTCATAACGCCTGAGAAACGCCAATTTGAACGTTTCCAGCAAGGGCGATTTTTGATAACGTGATAATTTTACAATCCCCGGCAATGCATCCTGAATATCCTCTCTGATCATCCCTGAAAGTTGAACGTTTTCCCCACAAACTTTCATATCTGCCTGAATCAGGGAATTTTCATGAAATGGAAGTCCTGCATCTTTTACCTTTGATGAAATGGATTCAAAAACCGGCAATCGATCAATATCATTTCCCCCTTTCAATTTTAGCATATGATCCTCTATTGTCTCTAAAAGATGTATTTTCTCATTTCTGATTTCATAGGATTTTACTTTTTTAAGCAGTATTGCAAAGAATTCCTCTCCCGTTACCCTTGGTTCCAGTTCTGATACTAAAAGCTGATTATCAATCAATAAATGAACAAATGCTTCAGCATCTGCTTTTTCAATATCATTGTCAACGATGGAATTTGCCAGAAAAGAAAAGCTTGCGCCTGCCCGGGCAGATTTGATCAGATTCTCAATAACAGGTGTATACGATACAGATTGTAATTTATATCGTCTTAATCCTTGTAAATCAGTTGCATACTCAATATACCTGAACGCATCCCCAAGGAGGCTCAGGCTGGTATTGGGGTAATACAGAAGTTTTTCTCTAAGTCTACTTTCCTGCAGCAGATTCTCAGCCAAACTACAGATCAATTGCATATCCGGCCGGCAGTGTAGTTCATACTTTTCTGTTAATGTTGTTTTGACTATATTTTTATCTCCGAAATGCCCTGAGCCAATTCCGGCAAACAAACCAAAAGGAGTGCAACGCGATGACATACGAATGAGGTACTTCAGCAATGACCGTCCGAGTTTTTCATCATAATCATGGCCTTCAGAAAGTTTGCATAAATGAGGTGAAGCAAGAAAGAGGGCTTCTCTGATGTTTTTATCTGCAAAACATGTTTTAAGAAATTTATCCAGGTCATTCTGCGCTAAAACCTCCTCCAATACTTTCAGGGACAGCAAAGGTGTCCGGAACATGAAGACATCGGCAATTTTATATGTCGGCTTATTTTTTACCGTATCCATAAATGATTTACATCAATAATAGAGAACGTGTCCACAATGGCTCTTTTTCGGCGACGAATGAGAGCAAGGCAAGGCCAATGCCGCCTGCACCTTCCAGCAAACCATTTACAGGTTTCCATCCTCCATATTCGGGTGCATACCAGGTTTTATATCCTGCGACCCCATCTTTATGACTTCCCATATTCAGGCAGATATCAAGCCAGTAAGATGCAGCTTCCCTGAATGCAACCTGCCGGGTCCTTTGATACAATACATTGTATATCAGAGCAATTCCCGCGGCTCCATGACAGAGTCCTGCATCAAAAACACTGTTTTCGTTTATGTCTTTTCTTAAAGCAGTCCGTTTCAGTATTTCAATTCCATGGAGTGCATAGGGCATTTCTTTACAATAATTACCGGCGCTCTCGTATGCAAGGCCGATCCCCAGATCACCATAGCACCATGCCAAACGGCTATGTTGTACTTCCTCCATGCTTTCAAGCGCCCAGCCGGGAAAAGCGGAAATATACCTGTCTGGATCCAATCTTTGTTTTTCAAGATACTTCATGCCCCCATGGATCATTTCATTGCATTCCGAAATGGCAATTCCATTTTCTGCTATTTTAGACAACATTATTATGATGGATGCCATGCCATGGGATAATGAAAGGTTATAGCCAATCAATCCCTGTTCCTCATCCAAAAGAGATTTCCATTTCATGCTTCCATCCGGTTCAAGAATAGCGTTCTTTCTAAGTTCTAAAACAAGTTCTGTTAAATACGCTTTGTAGTCATTTCGTTCAGCTTGCCGCAAAAAATAGAGCCCCATCCCCAGGGCTGCATGCAAAAAATCATAGTTGCCTGCCCTGATTTCCTGGATCATAGCCTCATAGATCCGAACATCCAATGCTTCAAAAACGGGCCCTGCCTCTGCTTGCAACAGTCCTTCATCTATTAAATGATGAAGTGTCCAGGCAATGCCGGCCAGTCCATCAGAAAACATGAATCCGGGAAAAGAACCGGCGACAGGATTGAGTGCAAACTCAAACATCTCTGCCGCCAGTTTATCAAAATGAAGGGTTCCTGTATGCCGGGCATAGTAGGCGTAAAAACAAGCCAATCCTGTCGCTCCACCCATCAGGCCGTAGCCGGTTGGTCGGTCCTTGCTTACGGCCATTGCAATCTCACTAAGCTTTATTTCTACCCGTTTTATGTAGCTCTCAGGAAGAAAAACCTTCCACCTCATATCTATTAATACCCAAAACACAAAAATGTCGCACTTTTTTTAAAAGTTTTTTTTCTAAAACCTTGGATAGCGGATAGCAGACACCATGTGCAGGACTGATGGGGTTTGAATTAATACACTTACGATAAGGGACTTATGACTAAACAACACCAAATTCTTAAAACTCATCACTTATTAGTATTTTTGTTTAAATTTCTCATGGGATGAAAACAAAAGAAGAGATTGTAAAGAACTGGCTGCCGAGATATACCGGAGAGAAGCTGGAAAACTTTGGAGAATATATTCTACTGACCAATTTTAACAAATATGTTGAATTGTTCGCCACCTGGAATAAGGTTGAAGTTGTGGGCAGGGATAAACCTATGCCATGTGCTACTGCCCAGGGCATAAGCATCATCAATTTTGGGATTGGGAGTGCTAATGCGGCCACCATCATGGACCTATTGAGTGCCATCAACCCCAAAGCAGTCTTGTTCCTTGGAAAATGTGGCGGATTGAAAAAGAAGAATGAAGTGGGCGATCTGATCCTACCTATTGCAGCCATACGCGGTGAAGGGACCTCCGACGATTATATGCATAAATCAGTTCCTGCATTGCCGGCCTTTAACCTTCAGAAAGCTGTTTCTACCTCCATCAGGGATTTTAAAAGAGATTATTGGACTGGAACCGTATATACCACCAACCGGCGGGTTTGGGAATATGATGAAGATTTCAAGGAGCATTTGAGAAAAACACGCAGCATGGCTATTGATATGGAAACGGCCACTATTTTTATGGTCGGCTTCCATAATGAGATTCCCTCCGGGGCTTTGCTGCTTGTTTCAGATCAACCCATGATCTCCAGTGGGGTGAAAACTGAAAAAAGTGACGGCATCGTCACCGAAAGGTTTACAGAAGATCATTTGAACATAGGCATCAAATCACTACAAATGCTTAAGAACAAAGGCCTTACAGTTAAGCATCTTTATTTCGATTACGATCAAGAATTGGATGATATATGAAATTCGAAGAAATCCTATCTGATCTAAAAAACAAGATCTACAAACCCATTTACTTCCTTCATGGTGAAGAAGAGTACTTTATAGATATCATCACCGATTATATTGCCGACAATATCCTGGAAGAAGCAGACAAGGAGTTTAATCAAACAGTTTTATATGGCAAGGATGTAAGCAATGGGGTTATTATTGATACAGCAAGACGATTCCCAATGATGTCGAACTACCAGGTAGTCATTGTGAAAGAAGCGCAGGTTTTGCGTGATTTTGATGAATTGATCCCTTATGCTGAAAACCCGGTTGAAACCACCATCCTTGTAATTTGTCACAAACATAAGGCCTACGATGCCAGAAAGGTTTTTGCAAAAACGGTTAAGAAAAATGGTGTTCTTTTTAAATCCGACCGATTATATGACAATAAGATCCCTGCCTGGATCAATGAACAATTGAAGATTGATGGCTATTCCATTACTCCTGATGCAGCGCGCTTGCTGACTGCCAGCCTGGGCAATGACCTCAGCAAAATCAGGATGGAGCTGGGCAAGCTAACCCTGAACGTTAAAGCCGGAGCTGAGATCAACTGTGATCTCATCGAAGAAAATATCGGCATCAGTAAGGAATTCAATGTATTTGAACTCCAAAAAGCTATGGGAATAAATGATATTTACAAGGTCAACCTTATCTGCAAGCATTTTGCTGCCAATCCAAAGACCAATCCATTTATAGTTACCATTACCCTGCTTTACCAATTCTTTGCGAAATTGTTGATTTTCCATTCGCTGAAAGATAAATCAAACGATAATTCCGTTGCCGCAGAATTATCGGTAGGCCCCTATTTTGTAAGGGATTATCGCCAGGCGGCGAAACAATTCAACATTTCCAGGAGTGAGAAGTCTATAAGTCTGTTACGCGAATATGACATGAAATTCAAAGGCGTAAACAATGTATCAGCCAATGAGGGTGAATTGTTAAGGGAACTGATCTTTAAAATCATGCACTGATTTCTTCAGTTACCGACAGAATTGGCCGGCAGCATTCATGGATAATTAATTTTCACTAAGGAAGCGGTTTAGTTCCTTTTATTGAAAGTAGTGACATTAGCCTGATCCGTTGGCATGATCACAACATCATTGATATTTGCACGGGCCGGCAAGCTTGTTACAAAATAAACAACCTCAGCAACATCATCAGGGATTAATGGCGTATAATCCTGATACACTTTTGACGCTCTTTCTTCATCCCCTTTAAATCGGACAATGCTAAACTCGGTTTCAACAGCTCCGGGTGCCACTTGTGTGACCCTGATCCCTTCCGTCAGAAGGTCCAGGCGCATGCCTTTTGTAATGGCATCCACTGCGTGCTTGCTTGCACTGTAGACATTCCCTCTTGGATAAACTTCCTTTCCGGCTATGGAGCCTATATTAATAATATGGCCATGGCCCTGCGCTATCATCAGGCCTGCAACTGCTTTTCCCATATACAGCAAGCCCTTAATATTGGTATCAATCATGATGTCCCAATCATCTTCATTTCCATCCTGAAAGGGATTTAATCCTAGAGCCAGTCCGGCATTATTTACCAGTACATCAATGTTTTTCCACTCCTTGGGAAGTCCTGCAACAGCGGCCTTCACCTGATCCCTGTCCCTGGCATCCATTTCAATGGTATAAACATCCACTCCGTGCTTTTCCGTAAGTTCAGAAGCCACTTTCTCGAGGCGTTCTTTTCTCCTGCCGGAGATGATCACATTATATTTATTCGCTGCAAACTTATGTGCGCATGCTTCTCCGATACCGGCTGTGGCACCGGTTACAAATACGATTTTCTTCATAATACTTTCCTTTTTTACTTTTTCTCTTCGACCCATTTACGGGCATTTACAAATGCTTCAATCCAGGGTGTAATTTTATCAGCAGGCCTGTCTTCAGAGTAATATGCCCATTGCCATGGAAAAATGGCACGCTCAAGGTGTGGCATCATGGCAAGGTGGCGTCCATCGTTTGAACAAATAGCTGCGGCATTGAAATCAGAGCCATTGGGGTTACCCGGATAAACTTCATATGTATATTTTACCGGGATGCTGTATTTATCATGATAGTATGGGAAGCAGAAACGGCCATCACCATGTGCCACCCAGACCCCAAGCCTGGATCCGGATAGGCTGCTGAGCATGATAGAGTCATTATCCTCTATATTAACATTCAGAAAGGCTGATTCAAATTTCTCTGATTTATTATGGCGCATCATTGGCTTTTCAGGGTGTTCCGGATAGACAAGGCCTAACTCAACCATAAGCTGGCATCCATTGCAAATTCCCAGGCTTAGGGTATCACTCCTTGAATAGAACATATCCAGGGATTCCTTTGCTTTAGGATTGAATAAAAATGCCCCTGCCCAGCCTTTTGCTGATCCAAGTACATCCGAATTAGAGAACCCGCCTACGAAAACAATGAAGTTTATATCTTCCAGTGTTTCATTTCCGGAAATCAGATCTGTCATATGTACATCTTTCACATCAAATCCGGCCAGGTACATGGAATAAGCCATTTCCCTGTCGCCATTCACACCTTTTTCACGGATAATTGCTGCTTTTATACCGGTCTTGTCCTTCCGTTTGGGATCAATGCCAAGATGCTTGAATGTACCATCAAAAGTTTTTGTAAAATTAAAACGAAGATCTTGTTTGAAGTAATTATCAAAGCGTAATCTGGCCAGATCCGGCACAGTCTGCAGTTTATCAAAAAGATAGGAAGTTTTATACCAGGCTTTTCGATATGCATTGATGTCCAGGGAATATTCTGTTTCTACATGTTTGAGAATCAACTTAAGCTGCTTGGTTGTTTTTCCCAGAACATGATGCCTGATACCACGTTTATTTAGTAATTCGCTTACCCTGGGCTCATCCTTCACCTGGATTACCACACCCGGGTTTTCACTAAACAACAATTTCACAATGTCCTTTTCTCCTATGCCGTTCAAGTTGAGTTCCATTCCCATATCGTTCACCGGGAAGCACATCTCAAGGAGGCTAGTGATCAGTCCACCCGCAGAAATATCGTGACCGGCAAGTAACAAGCCGGAATCAATGCATTCCTGCATCGCATTAAATGCATTGGCGAAATACTCAGGATCTTTAACTGTAGGGGTTTTTGATCCCAATTGATTGATGAGTTGTGCAAAACTGCTCCCACCCAGGCAGTAATTATCTTTTGAAAAATCGATATAAATGATGGAGGCATCGTATTGCAATGCAAGATAAGGACTGATGGTTTTCTTCAGGTCGCTGCATTCTCCCATGGCAGAAATAATGACCGTACCAGGAGCATACACTTTTTTCCCGTCGGGATATTTTTGGGTCATTGAGAGGGAGTCTTTCCCTGTCGGGATATTGATCCCCAGCTGAATGGCAAAATCGCTCACCGCTTGCACGGCTTCATACAGTCTTGCATCTTCACCTTCATTCTTGGCCGGCCACATCCAGTTTGCACTAAGGGAAATCCCTTTCAGTCCATCCTGTATTGGTGCCCATAGTATGTTGGTAAGTGATTCCGCGATCGCAAGTACGGAGCCATTTTTTGCTGATACCAGTCCGGCAACCGGAGCATGGCCAATAGCCGTAGCAATGCCTTTCACCCCTTTATAATCGATGGCAGCAACCGCAACATCATTTAATGGAAGTTGAATAGGGCCGGTACATTGTTGTTTTGCTACGCGTCCGGTCACGGAACGGTCGACTTTATTCGTAAGCCAGTCTTTGCACGCAACCGCTTCGATCTGCAGCACATTCTTTATATATTTTTCCAGTTTGGCAGGCTTGTATTCCGGTTCCGGAAAGCGATGGGCCGCCCTTGTATCTGTCAATACTGTTTTCGGGGGTTTACCAAAAAGGTATTCCAGTTTCAGGTCAACAGGATTCTTGTCGACATCTTTAAAAATAAAATTCATGTCACCGGTCACTTCACCAACCCGATACATCGGAGCTCGTTCACGCTCAGAAATTTCTTCCAGGAGGTCGGCATCCTTCCTTTTAATGACCAGTCCCATGCGTTCCTGAGATTCATTCCCAATGATCTCTTTCGCTGAAAGGGTTGGATCGCCAATGGGTAGTTTTCCGATATCAATGATTCCGCCCGACTCCTCAACCAATTCAGAAAGGGAATTAAGATGCCCGCCGGCCCCATGGTCATGGATAGAAATTATTGGATTCTTGTCACTTTCGGCCATTGCCCGGATCACATTGGCAACCCTTTTTTGCATTTCAGGGTTGGCACGTTGAACGGCATTGAGTTCGATGGCATTTTCAAATTCACCTGTGTCAACGGATGAAACGGCTCCTCCACCCATTCCAATGCGGTAATTATCTCCTCCCAGCACAACAATGATATCTCCTTTTTCAGGAACATCTTTTCCGCTGTCGGCTTTTTTTCCGAATCCAACACCACCTGCCTGCATGATCACCTTATCATATCCAAAGGACTTATTTTCTGATTCATGTTCGAATGTCAGCAAGCTACCACAGATCAGTGGTTGCCCGAATTTATTTCCAAAGTCGCTGGCTCCGTTGGATGCCTTGATGAGAATCTCTGCCGGCGTTTGATACAACCAGGGACGTGCTTTGCTGAATGATTCCCATTTACGCTTGTCTCCGAGCCTGGGATAGGAAGTCATATAAACAGCTGTTCCCACCAATGGGATGCTGGCCTTTCCCCCAGCCATGCGATCACGTATTTCGCCACCTGTCCCCGTTGAGGCACCATTGAATGGTTCCACTGTCGTAGGGAAGTTATGTGTTTCAGCTTTCAGGGACAGGACTGTTTCTATATTCTTAACAGTAAAATAGTCAGCTTTATCCTGGGTTTCCGGTGCAAATTGTTCTGCCAGTGGACCAAGTACAAAAGCAACATTGTCTTTATAAGCAGAAACAAGTTTATTGGGATTTTCTTTTGAAGTTCTTTTGATAAGGGCAAAAAGAGAATCCTTCATCTCCTTGCCATCAATAATAAAGGTACCATTGAAGATCTTATGCCTGCAATGTTCGGAATTCACCTGGGCAAACCCGTATACTTCACTATCAGTCAACTTGCGGCCAATCTTAACACTAACCTCATTCAGGTATTCAACCTCATCTTCACTGAGGGCAAGCCCTTCCGCTGCATTATAAGCCGCAATATCAAAAATATGAGTTATAGGTTCCGGCTTTCTTTGGATGGAAAAGAGATCCTGATCGAGATTGTTGTAGCGGGCCTGCAGCATGGGATCAAAATCTGAATCAGAATCATTGATCTCCTCATACTGTTCAATTCTTTCGATGCCATGAATGCCCATATTTCTGGTAATCTCCACTGCATTGGTACTCCATGGAGTGATCATTTCCTTGCGGGGGCCGATAAAAATGCCAGGGACCTTCCCTCCGGGTACAGGCTCACATTCGCCAAAAAGCCAGCAAAGCTTTTCTTTATCTTGAAGGGAAAGAGATTCTTTCACTTTTAGTGCGTAAAACGTTTTGGGTGATATCTGGTAATAAATGATCATGGCCAACCTGGGTTAATTGTTTTACACAAAAAGAACGCTTGTAAAATTATAGATAATTCCCGAGAGGAGATGTTGCGCTCTTTTTAGTTTTTCATGGATTTATTAACAAACTTCAGGAAGCAGGAACCGGTACATTGCAATGAGGGGAGGGAATTATTCGATATAGGGCTTTCTACATTCATTATTTTACCCCTCTGGCAGTCATTCGACTGACATCTCCCCTGAAATTCAGGGAAGAATATAAGGAACCCTCATGGCTTGCCACGAGGAATTATTTGATTAAACCTGAAATATAAAAGAGTGGAATGTGGAATGAACAAAGATTTTATAGAACGTCTTTATTGGATACCCCGAATTTCTCGTCTTGCTCAACATTTCCATAAGGTTCAACATGAACGATTACATCATATACATCCTGAATGCCATTTTTAATTTTCTCTTCCACCTGGAGGGAAATATTATGGGCTTCGGTCACTGTTTTCGAACCATCCACTTCGATATGGACTTCGATCACGTACTTATTTCCTGATTTTCGGATCCTGGCGCCATGTGGGTTATAAGCCATTTTCACGTCAGCGATGAGTTTAAAAACTTCTTTATACAAGTCGGGGTTGTCCATACCATCCATGAGGTCGCGATTCGACTGAAAAAATATTCTGACGGCAGTGGCCATGATCCAGAAGGAAACCGCCAGGGCAGTTATAGAATCTATTATTGGAAGCTTAAAAACAAAAGTAAATATCAGACCGGTAAGTACGGCCAGAGAGATCATCACATCACTCTGCATATTACGGGCATTGGCAACCAGCATGGAGGATCCGGTCTTCCGTCCCACCCTGAATTGATAAAGAGCCAGCAATAGTTTACCAAGTATGGAGGCTAAAACCACCCAGACTGCAAACATGGAAGGGATTTCGGTCTCCCTGCCTTCAAAAAGCTTTGAAATTGTTGAAATAGCCAGCTGCGCACCTGCAAAGAAGATAACAAATGACAATGCTTTGGAAGCAATTGTATCGGCACGTTCATAGCCATAGGGATATCGAATATCCGGTGGCCGGCTCATGATGTGGGCAGTGATCAGTGTAATGATCGATGTAAGTATATCACTGGCTGAATCCACCCCATCAGCCACTACGGCCATACTACCTGCGATCATACCTACAGTAATCTTCAACACAGATAACAGAGCGTTGCCTGCGATGCTAACCCAGGAGGCACGGATAATTTGCTTGTGGCGGGCTTCCATTTTAGCAAAGATATGAAATTGATGGCTTCATGTTTATTTAAGAACAAATGCTATTAAGTTCTAAATTCTAAACTACTACTGTCCAGAGAAAATTTTGCAGACAAGAAGTCAGAAGTCAGTAGGTGTGTATGTTTGAGTTAGGGTTGTATATATCTGAAAGCCAAGCCCCATTTAATCAAATATTGTTTTAGAACTAAGAGCCTGAAATTTGATTCAATTTGCATTCTATTTCAAATTATTGTATATTTATAGGCTATCCAGCTATAAACCAATACTTTCTATATTATGGAATGTCCATTATGTAAGCATGCAGGCTTGGGGGCAGAGGTCGAAAACTGCCCGGGTTGCAAAGCCGATCTAAGTGCTTTTCACTCCCTTGATGTCATCGAAACATCGATAAAAAAACAAAAGAAGACCACAATGATTTTTGTTATTCTTTTCATCCTGGCCCTGCTCGGATGTGCAGCGATCTTTCTTTTAAAAAGTCCATCCACCGAGCCGGTGGTAAATGAGGAAAAAGTCGCTGAATATGAAAATACTATACAGGAGCTAAGCCAGGAAAATCAGTCACTGAAAGCATCTGTGGCATCATTGCAGGAAGAGAAGGCTGTTCTACAAAATGATGCGGTACAATCAAAATCAGAAAATTCTCAGGCAGAGCCCGAAAAAATAACACATACGATCCGGGAAGGTGAATCCTTGTTTATCATTGCTAAAAGATATTTAGGAAATGGGAATCTATATCCCAAAATAGCAAGCGACAATGGCATTGAAGATCCCGATATCATCATCACAGGCCAGGAACTCATTATCAACAAATAATTCAAAACCAGGAAAGATGTCAAGCAAAAACGAAATAGATATAGTCAGGAAAAAAGTAACAAGCTACCTGGGAGAAAATCAGCAGCTGCAAGCCGATCTCCAGAAATCAAAAAACAATATCGTCCAGCTCAAAAAGGAACTCGTCGATGCCGGAAAAGAGATCGAAGGTCTAAGAGAGGAGAAAAAAGTCCTGTTGCAGGAAAAAGCAAACTTCCAGGAGGCCATTAAGCATTTTGAAGCTCTTGGCAAAAAAGATAAGAAGACTATTGATAAAATGGAGGGAGAGATTAAAGGCTTAAAGGCAGAAAAGGATGGATTGAATGCTGAGATGAAAGTGCTTAATAAAGAAATTGAGAAGCTCAGGGCTTCTATTTCTGATCAAGAAAAGGAAGGAAAATAAGTCCTAAACTCTAAGCTCTAAGCTCTAAATCCTAAACAAATTATAAATTCAAATTCTTTAAGGTTTAAAATATTTCAAGATTGTTTTTCGGCTTTTGATACTATAGATCCAAATATTTTCATTAATTCAGTTGTTTCACGTATCAATTCCTCCCTGTCAAAATTAGCTTGGGAGTTGTTGTCAGTATCAAGCAATGCCAGGAATAGAATGCTTTCTTTGGCTTCTTTTCTGCATATTTTAATTCGATAATAAAAGTCCTTTTTGCTTACTGCTTCACTTGCTTCTATATAATTAGCTGCCACTGATCCGGATGTCCTGACAACTTGCTTAATATCTTCATGATTTGAGTTTGTCTTGGGCAATTTGCTAATTAATCTGCGAACATTTAAGGCGAACATTTTGGTTCTATCTTCAAGGTCATAGCGTTTTTGATTGTTATGCATAGCTTAAAATTTCTAAAATGATAACACTTTGTTGAAATGAACTCCATCTACTTATTAATACCAAAAACTTGAAATTGTCCCCTTTTATTTAGAAATTTATTTTTCAATTTAAAAAGCTGATGTAGATATTAAATAAATGCTTTGTTTGAAGCTTTGAACTTGAATCCTTAAATATTGTTTAGGATTTAGAGTTTAGGATTTAGAGCTTAGAGTTTAGGATTTAGAGTTTAGGATTTAGAGTTTAGAGTTTAGGACTTAGAGCTTAGAGTTTAGGATTTAGAGCTTAGAGTTTAGGATTTAGAGCTTAGAGTTTAGGACTTAATAAGTATGTTTTTGAGAACCCTCGCAACAACCCAACCCAAAAATGCCCCCATAACAGCCCCTGCAATAACATCCCCCGGGTAGTGGACACCAAGATAAACCCTGCTATAAGCTATAAAACCGGCCCACAACAGGATTAAAAACGCTCGTCCGGGACATTTTCCCAGAAGAGAGATCACGAAAATAGCGATGGCAAACACATTGGAGGCATGTGAGGAATAAAACCCAAACTGGCCGCCATGCTTATCGTTTACCAGGTGAATCACATCCTGCAATCCGGGTTCATGACTGGGGCGCAATCGCTCAAATACATTCTTAAAAAGATGTACCGAAATCTGGTCGCTCAGAAATACAAGCAATGCTGCAAAGATCATCACAAGCCAGACCTTTGATTTATATTTCTTCCATAACAGGAACAAGAAAATCAAATAAACAGGAATCCAGATAAATTTATCGCTGGCCCACCACATTACAAAATCCCAGAATTCGTTATGCGATCCGTTCAAGGCCAGGAATAGGTCTGTATCCCAGTTATTCAATGTATTTAGAAAACTATACATTCAGTTTTTCCCAAATGAGGTCTTTAAGTTCATTAAGGCCTTTTTGTGCAACAGAACTGATAAATACAGATGGGATATCAGGTAATTCCGGGATTATTTCGGCCTTCAGTTCTTCATCAATCATATCAGATTTGGTTACAGCCAGGATCCTTTGCTTATCTATCAGTTCGGGATTGTATAGTTGCAATTCCCTCAATAGAATATGATATTCTTTGGCGATATCGTCTGAATCGCAGGGCACCATGAATAGCAACAAAGAATTTCGTTCAATATGTCGTAAAAAACGCAATCCAAGTCCTTTGCCTTCATGCGCTCCTTCGATAATACCGGGAATATCAGCCATCACAAATGAGCGATGATCACGATAAGAAACGATGCCCAGGTTTGGCTTCAACGTAGTGAAAGGATAGTCGGCAATCTCTGGTTTGGCTGCTGATACCACTGACAGCAATGTGGATTTTCCGGCATTCGGAAATCCTACCAGGCCGACATCTGCCAATAGCTTCAGCTCCATCGTGATCCAATGCTCAATACCCGGTTCACCCGGCTGTGCATAACGTGGGGTTTGGTTTGTGGGCGATTTAAAGTGGTCATTTCCAAGGCCTCCCCTCCCTCCATTCACGAGTACATGCGTTTCACCATCTTCAGTGATCTCACATATGAACTCCTCACTATCCGAATAACGGGCCACTGTTCCAAGGGGCACTTCAATGACCTCATCTTTCCCGCTGGCGCCAGTACTGGTTTGCCTGCCTCCCGATTCACCATGCTCGGCCCTGATATGTTTGGTAAACTTTAAATGCAGGAGGGTCCATAGCTGTGCATTTCCCTTTAATATGATATGTCCACCTCGGCCGCCATCTCCGCCATCCGGCCCTCCTTTCGGAATAAATTTCTCTCTCCTAAGATGAGCCGATCCCGCTCCACCATTGCCTGAACGGCAATATATTTTCACATAATCAACAAAATTGGAATTGCTCATATACTAGTCTTCAATGATCTTGTAAATATCAGGCAGGTTCCTTCCATGCCCGTCATAATCCAGCCCATACCCAACGATAAATTCATTTGGGATTACGATCCCGACATAATCAATAGGATAATTTTTACGAAAAGCCTCAGGTTTAAATAATAATGTTGCGATCCGAACATCGGAAGCGCCAAGTTTCCTGAGTTTCTCCAAGGTATAATCCATGGTGATACCCGTATCGATGATATCCTCAATCACCACCACTGTCCGGTTAACGAGCACCTGATCAAGGCCAATCAGTTCTCTCACTGTATTGGTTGTTTGCGTGCCCACATATGAAGAGAGTTTCACGAAAGAAATTTCGCAATCGACCTCCACTTTTTTCAACAGATCAGAAGCAAAGATGAATGCTCCGTTCAATACGCAAAGGAAAAGCGGGTCTTTTCCTTCCATATCAATATTGATCATCTCAGCCACTTGTTCAACTGCTTTATCAATGTTTTCTGAGGTAAGGAAAAGTGAAAATTCCTTATCCCTGACTTTTACTTTCTCCATATTACTGCTTATGTTTGGATGCTCTATCTTACAAATATAGTGGATAAGCTTAAATAATGGCTATTTTTGCAAATCAAAGCAATATGAATATTAAAAAACATACAATATGAAAGCAGTAGTCAGCATTATCATGGGCAGCACTTCCGACCTTCCGGTAATGGAAAAAGCCGCCGTCTTTCTCAATGAAATGGAAATCCCTTTTGAAATGAATGCCTTATCGGCTCACCGTACTCCCGATGAGGTTGAAAAATTCGCCAAAAATGCCCTTTCAAACGGTATAAAAGTAATTATTGCCGGTGCCGGAATGGCTGCACACCTTCCCGGTGTGATCGCTGCCATGACTCCTATTCCTGTAATCGGTGTTCCGATCAAAGCCAGCCTTGACGGATTGGATTCCCTTCTTGCCATCGTGCAAATGCCTCCCGGAATTCCAGTGGCAACAGTAGGCATAAATGGAGCCCTGAATGCAGGCATCCTTGCTGCCCAGATCCTTGCCGGAGCTGATAAAGGCATACTGAAAAAGACCATTGCATACAAAGAAAACCTAAAAGATAAGATCGTTAAGGCGAATGAGGATTTGAAGGAGGTGAAATATAAGTTTAAGGTTAATTGAGGCAGGGGGGGAAGTTCTAAATCCTAGGCTTTAAACTCTAAATCCTACGTTCTAAGTTCTAAACAATATTTAATTCTTCAAAATCAAAGTTCAAAAATGAGTCTTTGATGAGATTGAAGATTCTATCTCTAATCATGAAATTGAATACATTCTAAACTCGAAATAATCATTATTTTCAAAGAATCAAATTTTTCAAATCCACATACTTCCTGCCTCACAATTTTGAACTTTGTGCTTACAAACTTTGAATTTGTTTAGAATTTAGAACTTCGAGCTTAGAACTTTTTTCTTATCAAGGTAATTCCATCCCGAAGGGGTAGCATAAAGCTATCCAGTTCAGTATTTTCACGGACCATTTTATTAAACAGGCTAATTCCTTTTGTTTCCTGATCGCCGGAATGGGATTTTTGCAGCACTTTTCCTCCCCAGAGGGTATTATCTACCATCAGCAGGCCATTGGGGCTAAGCTTTTTCAGGCAAAGGCCCAGATAATCCGGATAGTTTTCTTTATCGGCATCCAGAAATATCAGCTCAAATCGCTCCTGCATAGCGGGAATGATTTCAAGAGCATCACCTTCATAATGGGTGATGGTATCTTCCAGTCCGGCTTCCTTGAAATAACGGATTGCGATATCTTTCACTTCCGGATTTTTATCGATGGTATGGATATGCCCTCCTTTAGCCAGGCCTTCGGCAAAACATATGGCGGAATAGCCGGTATACGTTCCAACTTCAAGGACATTCTTTGGTCGCAAAAGCTTGCTGATAAAAGCAAGGAATCTTCCCTGAACATGACCGGTAAGCATATTTGGATATGGGACAGTCAGGTTGGTTTCGCGATCAAGTTTTTTCAACAATTCCGGTTCGGGAGAGGTATGGTTCTCAATATAATCCAGGATATCTTCATTCAGAAAAATCATAAGGCCAGATAGGTTAATGAACTTACTTGTTCAGGGTCAAACATTTCGTTTGCAACTTCCAAAAGATTGGATGCAGTAACATTGTCGATCTTACTGTATATATCTTCAACGCTGAGCAATCTATGATCATGCATACAACTTCTTCCACCACTCAGCATCACATTCACATTGGAGTCGAAAGCGATGGCGATCTGACCCCGGTATTGTTTTTTAGCCTGTGATAGTTGCAGACTGCCCAATTTCGTTTCGCGAAGTTTTTTCAATTCCTTCATCACCAAATTAATGGCTTTTTCAGAGGTCCCGTTGTGGGTACCCAGGTAAATACCCCAGAGGCCTGAATCAGAATACGGGAAATAAAATGACTCAATGGTGTAAGCATAGCCATACTTTTCGCGCACCGACATATTCAGACGGGAGTTGGGTCCCTGTCCGCCCAGAATATTATTTAAGAGACCGAAAGGGAAACGGTATTCATGATCACGAGGGAAGGCCCTGTTTCCAATGATTGTATGGCTTTGGTATGTTTTGCGCTCTTCCATGAGCTTAAAGGGCTCATGTGGGGCAGGAGAAAGCCTTTTTATTGTTTTCGACTTTCGTTCAAAGCTGCTAAAATATGTCTCCATATACTTTACAAAACGAGCAAAGCTAACCCCTCCCACCGAGCAAATGACCATGCGATCGCTGCCGTAGTTATCTTTAAAAAAGTCGGATACCTCCTTCTTTTTAAATGCCTTCACCTTTTCGGGTGTTCCAAGAATCGAACGTCCCATGTGGTGGCCTTTGAAAAGGGCACTTTCAAAGTCATCGTAGATTTGTTCTGAAGGTGTATCAAGATAAGAGTTGATCTCTTCAATGATGATATCCTTTTCCTTGATCATTTCCCTGGCGGGAAAGGTAGAATTGAAGACAATGTCAGCCAGTAATTCAGTAGCTCTTGAATACCAGGTATTGAGAAAAGAAGTATAGATACAGGTATATTCCTTGGTTGTAAAAGCATTAAGCTCGCCTCCTACACTTTCAAGTCTGTTGAGGATATGATAAGCCTTTCTTTTTTTGGTACCCTTGAATATCATGTGTTCTATAAAGTGGGCAAGTCCGTCTTTTCCTTCCGGTTCATCACGGGTACCTGCATTGATAAAAACACCAAGGTGAGCCACCGGGCTGAGGGTAGGCATATGCACAAGGCGAATGCCATTTTCAAGTATATGATATTCAGGATTTCTTGCCATCGTGGGGCAAATTTAATACTATATCCGTATTTCGCAGGATAATTATGGTAACAGTTCTTATGGGGTACCGGGTCCCGATACGCATTTGCGGATCGAGGATCCTCGAAAAACAATGAAATCAAAGATTTCTGGTTTTTCGGGATATCCAGTATCCAGCATCCAGTATCCAGCATCCAGCATCCAGCATCCAGTTTAAGTGCTTGCCCCGAGGTTTCAGTGTTTCAGCACACCTTCGCCTGGGCTTCGGTGTGCGCAGTGTTTCAGTGTTACATGGTTAAATTGCTAAATGGTTAAATTGCTATATGCCCCGTGTTGCTTTCGACTAAACGAATACTTTGTACACCGTAGCTTTTCATCCTTCGCCGTGGCTATGGATGATGAAATGCGAAGGGGTAAACAGCTCAACGAATAAACTTGGTTTCAGTGTTTCAGCACACCTTCGCCTGAGCTTCGGTGTGCGCGGTGTTTCAGTGTTACATGGCTAAATTGCTTGCCCCGAGGACTCGGTGGCTAAATGGTTAAATTGCCAGATGCATATTTATCTGCATAAGATTGCACCAACTGCTGAGGCTATTTCAACGCACAAATTAAAAAATCCGGTAGCCGGTGACCGGAATGGTTAAATGGCCTCACCTAAACGAATAAACGACTAAACAAATAATCGATAAAATTAACTCCGGACTCATTCTGTATTCTGAATTCTGACTACTGTATTCTAATCATAAACAGGCAGCCTAACTCTCTGTAAAACAGACTCACAAAAAAAAAAAAAAAAACGATCGAATCAGGGTTACCTTTTGCCATTTTGCCGTATTAACATATATAAGAAACACCAATACTCTGATCACGCTACTATTTTCCAACCGGATTTCGTATACCGGCTTCTATTTAAAACTGCCTTGGTAGCTTTTGTATTTGCCGAATTAATGAGGAGTTCTGTACAAATAAAAACCCCCTTTAATTGGTAAGTGAATATTAACACCGCTAAATGTAAAACTCTATTAACAAAGAAAGGAGGCAGGGGCAAAGATAAGCATTTGTTACAGTGTGGCCGGCTGATTATGAAAATCAATTATCACAATGTTTAACTAATAAATTATGTCTTATGAAAAAAATAATATTACTATGCTTGTTAGCAATACTTTTTGCCTTCTCTCAACAATCACTGGCTCAACCTTATGGGAAGTGGGTTGTACCAACAGTATTTCCCACTGGAGGCCCTGATGCCCAACTGATGGAATTTTATGATAACTTAATACAATATTCTCCACTAAATACAATCTTAAGCTCCGATAGATTACACTGCCAAATTACCGCTGGAGCTTATGATGCAAATTACAATTTGAACTTCTATATAATTGATGAAACACTTTATTATGGGAATAATGGAAGCCAAAATTTGCAATGGAATTCAAATCCTATTTATACAAACCAAAATATAGAAGTGTTTGGGGCTGAAGTTGAAGTCATAAGTAAACCAGAAACCCTTGATGAATACTTTGTTTTCTATACAGAAGAAGAATCTAATAAAAATGTTGATTATCACTTTAGATATAAAACGATTAATATGTCAACTGGTACTCCACAGGTATCTGGGAGTAATGATATTATAAATACTGGCATTACTGATAAATATTTGGCATTTGCTATTTCTGAAGGAAAAAGCAATCAAAGAAAGCTCTATACATTATCATCTGAATTTCCTAATAACACAGGAGGGTATTGGCCAGCAGGTTTATATCAATGGCTTATTACAAAAGATGGCGTAAGTGATGATCCCGAGATTATCATAAATGTAAATACCTCAAGTATCACAGAAGATGACTTTTTAGCCTATAACCTGGAACTGAAATATGAAGATGATAACAATTATGATATTGCCTGGATAACAGGCAATACAAATTCATGCAGCAAAGTTTTTATTGTTATTGATGGCAATGAGCATGTGTATAACCCCAATCTTGGCAGGATAGGAGGAATTGAGTTTTCGACATTCGAAAATAATATTCTATATGTTTCAACAACTAATGCAGGAATAATAAAATTAGATTATACAAACGGAAACCTAACAGATATTGATGTTACTGACAGTGATTATGGCCACACTTTTCTGCAACTTGCACCGGATGGGAACATATATGGTGTATCAAACGATGGTGCAAATTTTGCTCAAATTGATATGACCTACGGCTCCTACAATCCAAATTATTCAGACCTTCCTCCTCAAGGATATATTGTGTCAACTTATCGCATTTTTGATAATACAAAATATTATATCCTGCCTGAAAACCACCGTACTTACGATCCCTTGCTGGTTAACATGATCATTATTGATGAAAGCTGTCCGGGCTATGCTGATGGCGAAGCCAGCATTTGTATATCAGGCGGAACACCCGGTATTCCTCCTGATGAACCAGAATATACTATAACATGCATTGGGCCGGGTGGTAATGAGGTTTATCCAGATTCCTACGACCCCATTACAAACTGCTTTCACTTCACAGAATTATCAGCAGGGACTTATTCTTTTGAGATCCTTGATGCCATTGATACCTATTATGAAGGAAGTTTTATAATTGAGTCATATTACTACGATGTCGATTTGGCTGTGATCGAAAGTAATATGTCCTGGGATGAGCTTTACCCCTTGCATAGCAGGATAGAATATGGTATAGTTGTAAGAAACAATGCCGTGCTAAGCATTGACAATGCGTTGCTTGAGTTTGGGCCGGACGCCAAGGTGATTATAGAGCCCGGAGCCACCATCCAGGCCAACAACACTGTTTTTACCAATCTTGATTGCGTACCATTGCATAAATGGAAAGGCATAGAAGTGTGGGGCGATATAAACGACAACCAGTATGCCTATGTTGGTCATCCATTGGCACAGGGCTTTCTGAAACTTAATGGATCAACGGTTGAGCATGCCGAGAACGGAGTATCATTATGGAAGGAAGAAGAAAGAATATGGAGCAGTGCCGGAGGTATCGTACAAGCCATCAATAGTGATTTTCTCAATAATACAAAATCAGTTCATTTTGTGCCTTATGAAAATACCTTCCCACCTACCGGACAGCCATGCAACAATCTAAGTTATTTTAAATTATGTACCTTTAACTTAGATAATAACTATATCGACAACACCATGTTTTATAAGCATGTAGACCTGCACGGAGTGAATGGAATCAGGTTTTCTGGTTGTGACTTTTTAAATACAGCCACCAGCGGAGTAGCACTTTGGAACAATGGTATCGCCTCTTATGGTTCTGGATTCAAAGTGGATGAAGGCTGTATGCCACCTTGTTTTAGTACTGAGCCAAGTACTTTTAATGGGTTCTATTGGGCTATCAGTGTTTTAGGTACAGCAGCCCCTTATGTTGATTATCCCTTTGAGGTGCGTAATTCTGATTTTGCGAACAATGTAATTGGCATTTATGCCTCTGAATGTGAATGGCCGGTTATTATTGATAATACATTCGTGGTAAACCACACTCTTGTTACCGACGGTATTTGCGATTTCAACTTCGGTATTGGTATTGACATGTATCATTCTTATGGGTTCGCCATCGAGGATAATGAGTTTAATAACAACTCAACAGCGGGCAATAGTCAGTATTCAGGTATCAGAGTGGATAACTGTCCTTCGGATCATGACATAATTTACCGAAATATTTTCACTGATTTAAGCTATGGTAATTATGCTGAAGGAACAAATAGGTTGGATCCAGGTGATGACCAAAAGGGTGTCGAATACCAATGCAACCTAAACAATAATAATGTGGTGGATTTTATTGTAACAGATGAAGAAGTTATTGAAAATGCAATGATTCGTGCCCACCATGGTTCCTCTAATACGGCTTCAGGAAATACTTTTTCTGAAATCATTCATAGTGATATCTGGCATTTTAGAAATGAAGGACGCCGGGATATTGACTGGTATTATTGCGATCCTTGTCCCGACGAGGAGCCGATTACAATTTTCACTTTGCCTCCCGGATATTTTGACAAACACATCAGCACCAATGTTAATTCATGCCCCGACCACTATGGTGGTGGAGGTGGCATCAACATTACCCTAAACAACACTCAAAAATTAACTAAACAACAAGAATACGCACAAAATCTAGCGGACTATAATTCGGTGAAAGCCTTATTTGAATCTCTTGTTGATGGAGGGAATACAGACGCCGAAATAATGGACATTGAATTGGCACAGCCCGATGATATGTGGGCATTGCGTAGCCAGTTATTGGGTCATTCGCCTCACCTTTCACAGGAAGTTTTACGTGAGATGGCCGATCGTACAGATGTCTTTCCTGATGATGTATTGCTTGAGATATTATCGGCCAATCCCGATGAACTTAAGGTTGATACTTTATTGTTATATCTGGAGCAAAAAGAAGATCCACTACCCGATTATATGATCAGTATTTTATATCAGGTAACAAATAATGTATCCTATAAAACAGTGCTCAAGCGTGAAATGGCCCAGTACTATGCTGCCAAATCTCAAGCAGCACAAGAAATACTCAGGAGTTTGGCAAATGATTCGATTTTCAATGCCAATGAATACCGCAACTGGCTCGATAATTTTGGTGGAATTGAAGCCGATAAGAAAATCGTTGCAGGATATTTTGCTGAAAACGACACTGCTTCTGCCATGGCATTGCTTAATCTGCTTCCGGACATTTACGAGTTGGAAGGCAGCCGGCTTGATGCATTCAACGACTATAAAGATCTGGTATTGATGCAATATGCCTGGAAACAAGAGGGGCGCACTATTTTTGAATTGGATAGTAGTGAATTGATGCAATTAAGTAATTATGCCATCAATAGTGAAGGGACAGCCAAAGCGGTGGCACGCAACATATTAAGTTATTTGCAATTAGATAACTTCTGTAACTGTATGCACCTTAATGATAGCAGCGAACTAAAAACCTATGCCCCGCCAAACTGGAGTATGTTTGATCAGGCCTTTGGCCCCGAAATCAGCGTACAACCAAATCCGGCAAGTACATGGGCTGCCTTCAATTATATATTGAAAGATAAAGGTTTATTGAGTATTAATAATGCAGAAGGGAAGCTTGTGCATGAAGTTGAATTGCAGCAAAAGCAAGGGCAATATGTTTGGGACACAAGAAGCCTTAAAGCAGGAGTGTATGTATACACTCTGCAATCAGGTGGATTAAGCAAAACAGGCAAGCTAATAATAAGGTAATAATACTATCAGGTGTTGCGGGATAATACCTGCGACACCTGATTTTAACAATAATAGTATGAGGACAATACTTAGCATACTGACTATTTCCTTTATGATCCACTGTTATAGCCAACCAGATGATATCACCTGGCAACAATGTTTCGGAACTTCAGGCCCTAATCTGGATTGGCCAAAATGCATAGAAAGTACAAGCAATGGCTACATTATTGGAATAAATATTAGTAATAATGATCCTCATGTAAGTAATTTTCATGATAAAGGTGAGGCCTGGATTATTAACACTGATAATACTGGTAATATAATTTGGGAAAGATGCTTTGGAGGGAATGATGGGGATTGGATTACTAAGGTTATTACTATTGATGAGTCGTCGCTGTATTTATTTGGTGGAACTACCTCTGATGATGGGGATATTCAGAGCAATCGACATGGAGGAATGTGGGTAGTTAAGATTAATGAGCAGGGCAATATATTGTGGGAAAACACCTATGGTGGCATTATTGAAACAGAAGATCCTCGTGATGCATTATTAACCCCCGATGGCGGACTGATTATGATGTGCCGTATTATGGGTGCCGGGGGCGATATTACTGAGTATTTCGGTTCAAACGATATATGGGTGTGCAGGATTGATTCCACCGGAAATATCCTTTGGGAAACCACCTTAGGGAACCATGCCCTCGACAATGCCCTCAATATGATAATAAGCTCCCAAAATACATTGATAATTGTTGGTGGCCATTATGAGTCAGGGGGTATGATCACCTGTCCTGATTTGGGTATAGATGGAGCTGATGCCTGGATTGTTGAAATGGACATGGACGGAAATATCATTAGACAATTTTGCTATGGCGGAAGTTTTAATGATCTAATTAGGGATATCACAGAAGTTGAAGATGGCTATATTTTTGCTGCAAGTACCAAATCCAATGATCAGGATGTAAGTGGTTTTCATGGTGTAGCCGGAGAGGATTACAATAGCGATATTTGGGTTGTAAAAATCAACTTTGAGGGTGAACTAATCTGGCAAAGGTGCTTGGGAGGCAGTCGTGTCGAATACCCCATGAGTATTTTTAACAAAAGTGATACCAGCGTTATAATTTTTGGCAATGTCAACTCAGCTGATGGAGATGTATCAAACAACCATAATACAACGGGTTACTTTGAAGATATATGGGCCATTGAACTCAGCAATAATGGAAACCTGATATGGGAGCATTGTTTTGGGGGAGGAGGAAATGATCGGTTTTGGTATCCGCATGGTGTTGTTCAGAATAGTTATAATGATTATGTGATAATGGCAGCCACCAACTATATTGATGGGGATGTTAGTTGTGAATTGATCGGTTCTAGAAATGCCTGGGTTTTTCAAATCAAAGATTGCGATAACTATATGCCCGCCATACCCTTTCGCCCCACTGGCCCCGATACCCTCTGCATCACCACCGATAGCACAGCCACCTACAGCATTAACCCTGCCCAAGGAGCATGGAGCTATGAATGGCAGATAGTACCAACCGAAGCCGGAAGCATTGCAAGCGATAGCACCACCGCCACACTGCATTGGGCATCCGGCTGGGAAGGACAAGCAGAAATTAGTGTTCGCTCCTGGAACGACTGCGGCAATTCCGCCTGGTCAGAAGTAAAAACAACATGGGCATTTTCATGCCTCGGTATATATGATTTCGGGGGGCAAAATGCGGCATTTACGTTATTTCCAAATCCCGTCAATCACTTCGTTAATATTCGATACTCGATACTTGATACTCGATACTCGATATTCATCTACGATTTGTATGGGAGGAAACGAGATGAGATAATCATCCCTAAAGGGCAAAACCAAACAAGGGTGGATGTTTCTGCATATCCTGTCGGAGTTTATATTGCGGTACTAAAAGATGAAAAAGGTGTTGTGGCAAGAGGAAAATTTATAAAATCCGGTAGCCGGTAGCCGGTGACCGGAATGATTAAATGGCTAAACTGCTTGCCCCGAGGACTCGGAGGGTAGTAGGTACGGGGGACGGGGGATTGTTACATGGCTAAATGGTTAAATGGTTACATTGCTAAATTGCTAAATGGTGAAATTGCCAGATGCATATTTATCTGCATAAGATTGCACCAACTGCTGAGGCTATTTCAACGCACAAATTAAAAAATCCGGTAGCCGGTAGCCAGTGACCGGAATGATTAAATGGCTAAACTGCTTGCCCCGAGGACTCGGTGGTTAGAAGGTACGGGGGACGGGGGATTGTTACATGGCTAAATGGTTAAATGGTTACATTGCTAAATTGCTAAATGGTGAAATTGCCAGATGCATATTTATCTGCATAAGATTGCACCAACTGCTGAGGCTATTTCAACGCACAAATTAAAAAATCCGGTAGCCGGTAGCCAGTGACCAGTGACCGGTAGCCGGAATGGATAAATGGCTACATGGATAAAAGATGAAACCGGGTACAGCATTCCTTCCTGCTACACACCTTTTGCTTATTATAGAAAAAAATTGTTGTTAAATAATAGAATTTTAGTTGCTGGCAGTTTATAAGACAGAACAAACTCAGTACCAAATGTCCTTTATATTATTCAAAATATATCCAGAATAAAGGCCTCGTAAGAATGTTGTCACTCACGTTCACCTTCATTACAGGGCAAATGGCGATCACTTTTTTATCAAGCAAAAGGCTTTCTTCGTCATACTTCCATTCTTCGAGGAAGCGGATCATATCCATATCTTTTGGCTCGATCTTTTGTATTATAGTTGTATCATACTCAGCATAAGGAGCTGTATTGCGTTGCAGGGTTTGATGAATAGTATCCACCATCAGGCTACGGACCTGATGCACTGTCATGGGTTCGTTGAAATAATCATAAGCCTTCACTTCTCCGGCCAGGACCCGGGCAAAGATATTATCCAGGAACTCTTCACGGTCGGAACCTTCAATATTTCCAATCCACCAATCATAGCTGGCATCCGTATTTACTATTGGCACATCATATTGTATCTTCTTGGTAATAAGTGTGCGGGTATCCTCTGCTTTTTCTTCGCATTGTGTAAATACGAATACAAGGCCAAAGGACAGAAGGACAAATGCTAGTTTTTTCATATCAGGGTTTGTTGGTTTTCAATTGTTAACGCCAGAACACTCTATATATTGCAAAAGAATATATATAAACATTGGAAAAGAACATCGATGTTCTTTTTACCCACCCTGGCCCTCCCTGCGAGCAGGGAGGGAATGAAATATCGATTTTCGATTTTCTTTACCCACCCTGGCCCTCCCTGCGAGCAGGGAGGGAACTTTATCAAAAACAGCTAATAATCAAGAATAGAGAGGGGACATTTTTTAAAAATGGGTATAAATAATAAAAGGGCATATATGAAATATCATGAAATAAAAAAGTTTGCAAAAAAGCTCAGAAGCCGGCAGACACCTGCAGAAAAGCTGCTTTGGTTATCTTTAAGAAACAGACAACTGGCGGGGAGAAAATTCCTTCGCCAGCACCCAATTATTTATGAATCAAACCGAAACAGTCATTTCTTTTACATACCAGATTTCTATTGCTATGAAGAAAACCTCATCATAGAACTCGATGGCCCAATTCATAATAATCAAAAGGAGAAAGATCAGCACAGAGATTTGATCCTGAGGTCAAAAAACCTAAAAGTCTTGCGCTTTCGCAATGAAGAGCTGTTAGATATCGAAAAAGTTCTAAAAAGAATTGAACGGGAATTTAAATAATACTCCTTCCCTTCCAAAAGGGAGGGCTGGGATGGGTAATACACTAAAAGATAAAAAAAGAAACTCTCCCTCCCTTCTAGAAGGGAGGCCCGGGGTGGGTAAAAACTCAAGTTCAAACTTAACCCTTAAGCCTCCGGCTTAAATATTACTCCCTTTTTCTTTTTGCCATCGATGGCGATCAATGC
>CAZASJ010000014.1:0-48306 GCA_964487735.1 uncultured Bacteroidales bacterium
ATACCGGGTGGATAAAAACAGCTTTTGTGAATTACATCTATAAAATTCAATTTCTTTATTCGTGTCTGCTATGTAAATTTAGTAAAATTTAATAACCGATCATAGGAGCAACGTTTTTAAACCTGCCTGTAAGAATGAATATTGCACGATTGCCGATTGCCGATGTTCGAAGTATGAATGGAAGGGAAAAAAGGACCAATTGTTGTTTTATTGCTCCCTTGTCGTAAGTAAGGTCATTTCAAAAGACTTATCCTTACTTTTTTCTTTTTCAGCCTGCTATTGTTCAAAAGGCCTATGACTTTTGCTGCTTTTGCAGCGGGCACGGCAACAAAGGCACAATCCAGCTTTAACTCAATGGGCCCCAATTCATCTTTTTGGAGCATCCCCTGCTTGAAGAACAATCCTGCAATATCTCCCTTTGAGATCTTGTCTTTTTTCCCTCCGGAAATAAAAAGTGTTTCCCATTTGCTTTTGCCCGGGAGTTCCACCTCACGGAGTTCGATTGTCTCCGAACCTTCAATAAAATCAGGCAGGGCCTCATTTTCCCATTTCATGATATAGGCCGTTCCATTGCTGTGCATCCTGGCCGTTCGTCCGTTTCTGTGAATGAACTCATGGCGCTTGGGGGGAAGCTCAAAATGAATGATGAAATCCAATTCAGGCACATCAATGCCCCTGGCTGCCAGATCAGTGGCAATCAACAAGCGGTGAGTGCCATTCCGGAATCTTATCAATGCCCGTTCTCTGTCCATTTGCTCCAATCCTCCATAGAAACAGGCATGGCTAATATCCTTTTCTTCCAGGTAGTCGCTCACAATTTGGATGGTGTCCTTAAAATTGCAAAACACAATTCCCCTGGCCTCACCAATATGCCCTAATAATTTGGACAAGGTGTCTAGTTTGTCAAAATCAGGAGAAACGATGGTTTTTAGCTGCAACAAATTCGTTTCCTCATCGAGATAATCCAGTCTTTCGGGATCCCTTATCCCGATAAAGGCCGGTATTTGTATCCGTTGGGTGGCGGAGGTAAGGATCTTTTTCTCAACATGGTCCAGGTCGTCGATGATCTCTATCATGTCTTTTTCAAAACCTATTTCCAGGGATTTGTCAAACTCATCCAGCACCAGGGTTTTAATGTTTTCGGTCGAAAATGTTTCTCTTCTTATATGATCGGCCACCCTGCCCGGCGTGCCAATAAGAATGGCCGGCGGATGTTTCAGGTCAATCTTGTCTTTCGATCCCGCCCTTCCTCCGTACACTGCATTGATTTTAAACCCGCTTCCCATTTCCCTTGCCACCTGCTCAATCTGTATGGCCAGTTCTCTGGATGGCACCAGGATTAGCACCTGGACCTGGTCTGATTCAATATCCAATTCGGCAACAATAGGCAACAAAAAGGCCAGGGTTTTCCCGGTCCCCGTGGGGGATAGAAGAACAATTCCGGAATTGGAAAGTATGGCTTTGTGTGCATCTTCCTGCATCTGATTCAGTTGCACGATGCCTAATTTGTTTAAGATTTCCGACTGGTCTTTGTTTCGTATTGCCATTTTGCAAAGCTAAGCGATTAATAATGTCCGCGGGATGCTTTTATTTTAGCTCGCACAGTTTACACAGTATAAACTTTCAGGGCGTATTAAAATCCTGCCAAGGGGTATCGGCCGATGGCATCGCAGGCAATGCCCAAAGTCGGGTGTCCCTATTTGATCCAGCACCCGGTGCAGGTTTTTTAATTTCTCCTCCGCCTGCCTGATGGATGCTTCTGTTATGCTTTTGTTATTGATGGCATCCATCCTGGAAATACGTCCGATCGCACAATCAGGTTCGACGGGCCCGCTCATTTCTTTGTATTCCTTAATCGCCTTTTCTGTTTTGGCGATTTCGGTGAGGATCTTTTGCTTTATTTCGTTCGTTTCCATTCAGGTTTATACTATTGCAATCCGTCAGCTTCCTGTCTGATCCATCTTATAATGATCAAATAAAGGAATAAATCCGGTAGGAAATCCTTCTATTTAATTTCTTTCAAAATTTCTAATAAGCGCGGTATTTTATCAATCTGGGTTTCTGTCCAGAATGTATAATTCTTAATTTCAGTATCGTCATAACTGTTTAGTTTTATCGTTAGCCTCCTCTTTTTTTCATGAACATCGTACGATAAGGTCATTTCATTGGCTTTAAAGATAAATTCAGATGATTTATCTTTAAATTTTAAGTCAAGGTTTGGAATCACATTGCTCTCAATAAATACGATGAACTCATTGATTTCTTCGATGCCAACCCAGGCTGTTTTATATACTTCAGGGTTTTTGATGTACATATCCAGTTGAAGTGCATTTTGCTTTTCGCCTGTTTTTAAGTTGATGACTTCGACAGGGAAAAAGTTAACGTATTCCCCGATTCCGGATTCAAAGCTGGCAATGGTCGTCCAATCTTTATTGATTCGTGTAAATTGGGCTTCATCGATAAACTTTCTTGTGGAAGATTCGATGTTTTGACTGTAAATCATGAACGTTGACAGTACAAGTAGAAATCCTAAAAAGATGTTTTTCATAATGTTTTGCTTGTTTGTGTTAGAACAATTGTCGGCATTTATGGTTCTGGCAATTCTATAAAAGCGTTTCCCTCCCTCGTTCCCAGTTTTTCCGTCGTATGGCGTAAATCAGTTCATCCAGGTATTCACCATTTTTATAGAGTACTCTTTCAAAGCGTCCTTCTAAGGTAAAATTATTTTTTTCAAGGACTTTATGTGAAGCAATGTTTGTTCCAAATGGCCTGGCGAATACCCGGTCAATGTCGTAGGTTTCAAAGGCAAAATCCACCATTTGTTTTATGGCATTGCTTATAATTCCCTGTCCCCAGAATGGTTCCGCCAGCCAATATCCAAGTTCCGAATTTTTTTTATGGATATCCTTTTGCGGATGTATGCCAATTGCACCAATGGCCTGCCCGTCAATAACAATCGCAAAAATATGAACCGGCTCTCCTTTTGAAGCAAATTCAATAAATGCTTTTCCATCAGCCTCCCTATAAGGATGTGGAAATCCATCCGTCAGGTTTTTTGCAACATTCCAGTTGTTGGCATACTTCGTCAAGCATTCAAGATCTGATATCCTCCAGGGCCTGATGAGATGTTTCATTTTCTGTCAATAGAATTTATACACATTCTGAAATACATGGAGTCTTTCCTCGCTACTCTTTAGCATCATTTCATTGTGTTGGTTAAAAATACGAAAATATCCTTAACGGCTGAGCTGGTGCGATGGATAGGAGGGCCGTTCATGGGCCATGGCAACGGGTGAAACAGGCTTGGGTAAATCCCTGGGAATTCCTTAAATGCTTCGTGCACAATGCGGACTGAACTATTCCTCCAACCAGGCCTTAAACTCCTTCACCTTTTCTCTCGCAACAATGATTTCCTCTTCGGCGGCTTGTTGAAGTTCTATTTTCAGGCGGCTGTTGGTATAGCTGATGATGTCTGTTATGGCATTCAGGGCTACAATGAATTTCCTGTTTACCCTGAAGAAACTTGCCGGATCGATCAATGCTTCCACCTGGTCGAGTGCATGATCCATTACGTAATGCCTGTCTTCTTTGGTTTGAAGGTAGGATGCTTTTGACATGCTGTAAAAGCATTGGATTTCTTCTATGGGAATGGAGCGGATGCGTTCCCCGACTTTTACCACAAATCGTGATTTATACTGTCGGGTGAGCAACTTAAATACACGATCGATATTTTCTTGCGGGATGGCAGCATCTGGTGGGCTGTGAAGGTTTTTGTATTTTTCGATGGCAGCTTTTAATTCATCTGAATCAATGGGCTTCAGCAGATAATCGATGCTGTTTACTTTAAAGGCTTTTAATGCGTATTCATCAAAGGCGGTGGTGAAAATGACCGGACATTTTACTGCTGTTTGTTCGAATATCTCAAAACTGAGTCCGTCGGCGAGCTGAATGTCGAAAAATGCCAGGTCGGGATCTTCATTTTCAGCAAACCAGCGTACGGCACTGCTGATGGAGTCGAGCGTGTTGAGCAGCTTCGCCTCCGGCAAAACCTCCAGGATCATTTCCTGAAGGCGTTCTGCGGCCATCACTTCATCTTCAATGATCAGTACGTTCATGCTATTGATTCATAAGTGGCACTTTTACAACAAAATCTCCATCGAGTTCCTCCGGAAATGGTTCCGATAAGGATCCATTCACGATAAATGATCTCTTGCTAAGGTACTCATATTGCGATTTAATGTTTTTCAGTCCGTGTTTTTCCCATTCACCGCTATCTCCCTGCAATATGCTGCTCTTCTTTTGAAGATTATTCGATACAACAAGGAATGCATCTTCATCCATTGCGATGATGATTGTAAGTGGTTTTTCCTTTGAGATGATATTGTGCTTAATGGAGTTTTCTACAAGCATCTGAACCGATAGGGGGATGATCTTGTATTCGCTATGTTCTTTAAGATCAATTTTAACAATCAGGTTGTCTCCGAAGCGGATCTTCATCAGGTTTATATAATTCTCAACAAATTTCATCTCGGCATCCAGCGATACCAGGTCGCGGTCTTTATGCTCCAGAACGTATCGATAAATATCGGAAAGCTGTTTAACAAAACGTGTGGCCCTGGCATCATCTTTACCAATGAGGCCGGAAAGGGTATTCAGGCTGTTAAATAAGAAGTGGGGATTTACCTGGTTTTTTAAAGACTCATATTGCAGCGCGAGCTTTTCCCTTTTCAGGGCTTCTTCACTCTTTACGGCATCCCGCCAGGAATTGTAATATTCATTTGTATACAGCACCAACGCAATGATGAGGACTACAGTGATCTCTATCCCCATGATAAAGGATCCGCTTCCGTTAAGGAATTTCGTGTAATCTGCGCCCCAGAGAACGACCACCCAGAACCAGTTTACAAACCAGATGTTGAAGGAAGAGACCAGAAACATGGCAATGAGGCTGAAAACCAGCTTTTGCCCGGGGTTTAAGGGTTTTTTTCTAAAGATTCTTTCCAAAAAAGGATCGATGGAGTAGTTTCCGATCCAGAGAGTAGCCCCGATCATCAGGCTGTAAAGCATATTGATGAGAAGGTAATTCCAGGTAAAATTATTGAACGTGTATCCAGATATTGAATTTATTTTTTTCTGACATTTCGCGTACCCTCTTATTTGCAGTTTATTGCCTGTACCTTGTTGAACTCTTTTCCCCAGTTGGGTGAGATCGGTGTTTCGGGCTCGAATTTGTCATATTTCTCCTGCGCTTCCAGAAAATAAGGGCAGGCAGCTTCTTTTCCGCCGCCGAACATTTCGGGGGTATAGAGCAAGTTCTGGCCGGTAAGGAAATAGATCCTTGGATTGTCGGGATTGAAGTTCTTTGCCAATCCAAAGCTTCCGGCAGCTTTTTGTGAATAGCTCATGCCACGGCCCATAGGGTCTACCTGTATCCGGCCCTGATATATCCAGCCTTGCAATACTTCTATTTCTGAATTTTCAGAGCTTATTGTCCTGGCTTTTCCCAGAAATGCTTCTGCTTTATCGAGGTTTCTGTCGATATCAGCGGTAGCATCTTTAGCGAAAACCATATTGATGTAGCAATAAGCAACGTAATAGTTTGGGAGCCATTCTTCGGGCTCCGCCTCTGCAATGCGTTCAAAATTGTTGGCCAGGGCCTGAAATTCAACAGCCGATTTTGCAGAACCCAATTCCTGAAGGTTCTTGCCCATGGCTTCCATATAATCCTTGTTGCCGGCATATATGAACAATGTTGCCAGGATGATGATGCTTGTTAAAATGATCTTTTTCATAATGCTATAAATTTTAAAGTTAGTAATTTATTTACTCTGCTTGATGTATTCTTGTTAGTTCTTACTTCTTTTCATTCATTGTTCTATTTCGATTCAAGCGAAATGAAGATTCCTAAAAACCAGAACCTCTTTGCACCCGGCACCACGGCCCGGGAATCATAGATCCCGTTGCTGTTTGGCTTGAGACTGTAGTTATATCCGAAAACATTGTCGGCTCCAAGTACATTCGAAACGGAAAAGTAGATAATGGTAAATTGTTTCCAGAGGTGTGTGAGGTAGCTGATATTCAGGCTCAGGTCGTTGTAGTGCCCTGTTCTATCTGTTAGGAAACCATCACTATTCGGATTGAAATATGTTCGCCCGCTAGCGAAAGTATAGGTGCCACCAAATTGTGTATTTACCTTTGGAACGTAATATTTTACTACCATTGAAGCAGTATGGTTCGACACAAAGGGGGGCGTTCCCTGCTGTGGGAAATACATATAATCTCTCTGGGTATCGATGAATGAATAGGACAGCCAATACTCCAGAAAGGGGATGCTTTTATTATCCCTCCAGAAAACATCGATGCCTCGGGCATATCCATTTCCCTTATTGTTGTATGAAAGCGGATCGGGAGAATGCAGGCTGTCGTATTTAACCAGGTTTCCATAATTCTTATAATAGGCCTCTACCCTGAAGATCCTGTTATCTTTCATATACTGGAAATTGGCAATGAAATGCTGTGCATTTTCATATTCCAGCTCTTTGTTGAACCTCAGGTACTCATCGTCGGGTGATTGATAGAATTTGCCGTAGGCCAGGGAGATCTGGCTGTTCTTGGTTGTTTTGAAGGCCATGGAAATACGGGGTGCAACGTTGGCTCGTTGCAGCAAGCTTGAGTATTCCAGCCTGCCTCCTGCACGGATGGCAAATTTGGGACCGATTTTAATGTCAGCTTCGGTAAAAAGAGTGGCAAAATTATCGCTGAAGCTTGATTCATATAGCTTGCTGATAGCGAAAACATGATAGTCCTGATTATACTCTTTATGCCAGTATTCATTCCCAAACCTTAAAGAGAAAGCATCTCCCTGGATCCAGTTCAGAGTATAGCGGCCCTGGTAAACTTTTACTTCCTCTGTGATGCGGTCTTCACCAAGGTCCAGATCATTCAGATCATCCGAATAAGAAAGGCCTGCTTTCAGGCTAAATTTCTTGCCAAGAATGTCCTTGTATGATGCGTTGAAGTATGTGTTTCTATCGAATAGCTGCAGTTTCATTTCGCGGGTAACATCTACAATTCCGGGGTAGTTCATGCTGCTGTTGCCACGGTTGTATGACAGGAAGCATTTCAGCAGGCCGTCTGTTCCTGTTTTTTGTTGGAAATTGATTATCCCATCCACACCTGAAGGCGGTTTTTCCCATTCTGTATTCTGAGGAACCACTGCATAATAAGGGATGAGATTTGAGTAATTTGCTGTCACGGACAATGCGGTATTTTTCCACCTTTTGGTGTATGATCCGCCCATCCCTACACTCATAAGAGAAATGCTGGCTAATGATTTCTCAGGCATATCATTGGTATTTAGAATCAGTGCCGAAGAAAGAGCCTGCCCATATTCGGCAGAATAACCACCGGAACTGAATAAGGTTCCGCTAAACATAAATGGGGAGAACCTTCCCCGGGTGGGAATGTCGGGCATGGTCGAAAAATACGGTTTCTCCACTGCCATGCCATCAATATAAGTACGGCTTTCAGATGCATCTCCACCCCTGACAAACAGCCTTCCGTCTTCACCAACGGTTTGGGCACCGGGAAGGGTGCGCATGGCACCATAGATATCACCCAGGCCACCGGCTGTGGTTACAATATCGAGTGGCTTGAGCACAACGCCTTTTCTTTTATCACCTGCTTCAAAAGAACCCGCAGAAATGACCACCGCATCCAGTTGATTGCTGCTTTCGCGGATGATGATATTCATGTTTTTATGATCATTTGAAAGGTCGATCTCCTGACGGAACTCCTTAAATCCAATGTATCTGACGATAAGAGTCCGGATACTGTCGGCATGGGTGGTAAATGAAAATTTCCCAATGCTGTCAGAGCTTGCTCCATCGAAGGTTCCTTCTACGAAGATGTTGGCTCCGGGTACCGGATTCCCGTCTCTTTCACTGATCTTGCCGCTTATCACATGCTGTCCCATGAGCAAGGACGTCCCGGTCAGGAGGATGATGAGAATAGGTATAAGGCGGTTCAATTTCATTTTGTGTTGTTTTTGATCACCATGCAAATATGCGTCAGTGGGAGCGTGTATGAAAATAATACTTGATGAAATGTTGGATTTTAGGGATGAATTGTAAATAGGGTTACCAACCCTGATTATTTCTTAATTTTACAAAAAATGTTATTATGCAAAAATCAACAAAGGGAATGAAGATCGGCATTCTCACCGCCGGGGGCGATTGTCCGGGATTGAATGCAGCTATCCGTGGAGTGGGGAAAACGGCCATCGTTGAATACGGAATGAAGGTTTATGGAATTTCATCAGGCTTCCTGGGACTGATAGAGCAGGATTACCGCGAACTGAAGGAAAAAGAGCTTTCGGGGATACTCACACTGGGTGGAACCATATTGGGCACTTCCAGAGAGAAGCCTTTTAAGGAAGATAAAAAGCTGTTAAACAAGATAAATAAGGTTGATCTCATCAAAAAACATTATGCAGAGATGGGCCTGGATGCCTTGGTCTGCATGGGTGGAAATGGTACACAACGCACCGCTTCCAAGCTAGCCAAAGCGGGATTGAATATCATCGGTCTTCCCAAAACAATAGATAATGATGTATGGGGTACCGACCGGACATTTGGCTTCGATACTGCAGTGCACATTGCTACGGATGCCATCGACAGGCTGCACAGCACTGCCAATTCCCATAAACGCATCATGGTGATCGAGGTTATGGGGCATCATGCGGGATGGCTGGCGCTATATTCCGGTATTGCCGGTGGGGGCGACATCATTCTTATCCCTGAAATACCCTATGAAGATCAGGTAGTAGCCGACTACATTTTAAAAAGAGCAAGCAATAAAAAACCATATTCTATTGTGGTTGTGGCTGAGGGCATCAGACACAAGAAATCAAAAACTGCAGCCCAGCATATTGGTGATCTGATTCTCCAAAATACCGGGCTTGAAACCCGGCAAACCATCCTGGGCTATATACAGCGTGGTGGAAGCCCTTCACCGGCCGACAGGTTGCTTGCAACCCGATATGGTGCTTCAGCTGTGGAAATGATCAGCAGGGGCGAATTTGGTGTTATGGTAGCCCTTCGCGAAAACAAAATTACAGGGGTTCCCCTGGAAGATGTTGCTGATAAACTGAGAACCGTGCCTACTGACCATTACGCGGTAGCAAATTCCCGTATGATGGATGTCTGCTTTGGCGATGCAGGCAGATGATTAGACGATTGAATGATTGTTGATTGTTGATTGTCGATCGGATATCGGATGGGTGATTGTTGATTGGATATCGGATGGATGATTTTTGATGATTTTGGATTTTGGAGACTAAATGAAGTCACCTTTTTAGATTTGATTGAGCTGTTCTCACTGTTTTATAAAAAATTGAAATTAACTGATTGCATTCATCCAAAAGAAAAGGAAGTATTTCGGAATTATTTGAAATATCGGACTCATTAATAATCTTCAAACTTACATGAGTTTCCCGGAGTTCTTTCAATACAATCCCTGATTTGTGTGTAAAATCTTTCCTTGATTCTGCTCCTTGTGCCTCTCCATAGTTTAGGGCAGCACTTGTAGAAGAACGAATAATTTGTGCACTGATATTCTGTGACAATAGCCCCTGATCAAGCGTCTTTATTAGTTGATTAATTTTTACGCAGAAATGAACCAGTCTGGTTTCAATTTGTTCTCTCATCTTATATAGGTATTGGTATATATATTAATACCCAAAAAGGGAAAATGTCACACTTTATTTAATAGAAATTTTAACATTGGCAATACATCCCCCATCAAAAATCATCCATCAGACATCAGATATACCATCGACAATCACCCATCCGATATCCGATCGACAATCAACAATCGACAATCGACAATCGCCTAATCTCTCAGATGTAGATCCAGCTCAAAGCCCGGCAGATCCATCGTTACTGTGGGGATGAGCAAAAGGAAGCCGAGGATCAATAGTATGATCATCAAAGGAGTGATCCATTTTACCCATTTATCATAAGGAATCTTGGCTACACCAAGCACTCCCATGAGAACACCTGAAGTTGGAGTGATCATATTGGTGAAGCCATCTCCAAATTGAAATGCCATAACCGTTGCCTGCCGGGATAGTCCGATAAGGTCTGAAAATGGTGCCATGATCGGCATGGTAATGGCTGCCTTTGCCGAACCGGATGGGATCAGGATGTTAATGATATTCTGAATGACATACATGATGCCAATAGAGGTTATTTGGCTCACATTGTTCATGCCCTTCGACAGGCTGTACAAAATAGTGCTGATAATCCTGCCGTCTTCAAGGATTACGATAATGCCACCTGCCAATCCAACAATAACTGCTGCAGACAGTATATCTTTCATCCCTTCCAGGAAGAGCTTTGTGATATTGTTCGGGCTGTAATTCATTGCCGCACCCGAAAGAATTCCCATGGCGAAGAAGAGTGTGGCGATCTCCATGATGTACCATTGATAGCCCATTACGCCCACAATAAGAAAATAGATTGTGAACATAAGTAAATTGAGCACAAAGAAATGTACTGATTTGCGCAATGCAAAAAAACTTGAAATGGCAAAAACAATCGTGCCTGCCGGAACCATCATAAACTCAAGTGGGGGGTAATCTCCAACTTTCATCGGACTGTAGGGATACTTCCAGGAAAAAATGCCAAGGGCTACGAGGGTTAGTCCGTAAACGATCCATGCCGCAAGGGGTGTATGGAAAGAGATGTTTTCTGCATCCCCTTCCTGTCCTTTACGCCAATAGGCATCATCTTCATAAACATAAGATGATTTGGGATTCTTTTTCACTTTTCGCGCCCAGCGAAGGATATAGAAGATGCCAACAAAATTAAGTACAACCCAGCAAAATAAGCGGTATTCGATTCCTGAAAACAGGGGTAGTTCCGCAATCCCCTGGGCGATGCCGATGGTAAAAGGGTTGAGAATGGCTCCTGCAAATCCCAGGCCGGCAGCAACAAATACCAATGCAACACCTGTAATTGAATCGTAACCCATTGAAATGGAAAGCGGGACAAGAATGATAATAAAGGCAATGGTTTCTTCGCTCATGCCGAAAACGGCTCCAAATACCGAGAACATCAGCATGATCAGGGTCATTACAATATTGTCCACGCCAATCCTGCGCATGAGGCTGTTTTTCTCCAGTTTCCGGGTAAACTTCAGGAAAGAAAAGATGCCTACATCGATGGATTTGCTATGGTTCATGATCCAGAAGGCACCTCCAATCATAAAAATGAATACAATGATGCCTGATTGGCGCTCAAATCCTTTAAACAAGGCACCAAATATTTCCCAGGTCTGTGGCTCACTGTCGACACTTTTAAAAACCATTTCCCTCACTTCATGGCCATCCTTTGTTGTGATCACTTCTTCATATTCTCCACCGGGAATAATCCAGGACAGCACTGCAGCGATCACAATAGTATAAAATATGATCACATAGGTGTGTGGGAATTTCATTTTTTTTGCCATATCGACTGTAGTTCTGCAGGAAATTTAAAATAACTCATCATATTTGGTCCATAGGAAGTCACCAAGAATCCATGCTTCTTTAACCACTTTCTTGCCCCATTTATTGGTATATTCAGTCAGGAATTCAGCCGCTTTTTCAGGATCTTTTTTATACAATTTAAGTGCTTCTCTTTCAATTTTTTGTTGATTATTGAAGAGTTCTTTTTGCATGGGTTTCCAAATGGCATCCACATCATGTCGCATATCGCCCCATCTTTGGGCTGTCAGAGTACCAAGCCGGTTGAATGCCCACCAGGCTGATTCGCTGGTGTAGCCTTTGGTTCGTCCGGGCGTTTTGTAGGATGTGGGCAGATCTGTGGCACTGCAATATATAGGTATATAGATGGAAGTGGCAACATTATCCTGTGCCAGCCAAACAACACCGCCAATTTCATCAGGGAGCCAGCTCCGGCACTGGATGATGGTGGCATACATGGTATACCAGCGGGCAATGGTGCGCTCGCCAAGCCATCCCCATCCTCCGTTGATCTTGAATACCTTGTTCATGTCATAAGGCATAAATGGATTTGCCAGAGGCGATAAAACAGTTCTGCCGGAATCGTCCGTTACCGTTATATCTTTCACGAAGTTGAAGGGTGTTCCTTCATAATAGTCCTTAAAGATGGCTACGATTTTCTCCATGCTAACGGGCTTATCGGGCTTAACAGAAAAAGGGTAATTCTCTGCATTCGGATCCAGATGCAAAGAAGGTGCAGCCAGGTCAAACACACGCCATTCCCTGCGCCTTGCAGCAAGAGAGGTTCTGCTGTGCGGAGCATATGCATAGCAAAACTGAAAATCTTCTTTTGATGTACACCATCCTGAGTCCATGGCCATGTCATAAATGTTTTCAGATGCCATGAAATAGTCAGGATCCGTAAGGTCGATATGCTTGATGGTACTGGCATTTGCATTGACTGAAATATGTTCATCCGGTACCCGCTGGGCTACCCAGATGGCACCAATTATTCCTTTTCCCGGGCCAACGATCTCAAAATGCCATACCTCATTGGGATCTGCGATGGTGAGGCATTCGCCGGCATCATTCCAGCCGTATTCTCTTGTCAGTTTTCCGGCCAATGCAATGGCTTCACGCGCTGTAGTGCAGCGTTCCAGCATGAGCTGGCAAAGCCGCTGGCAGTCGATCAGGCCGGCATCCGATTGGAGTATGCTTCTTCCGCCGAAGGTGGATTCACCCATGGCGAGTTGATGGGTGTTCATGCATGGATAGGCGGTATTTACAAAACCGTAAGTAGAAGGTACCTGTGGGATTTCCCCGATCTGTGTATGGGCATAACTTGGCATGGCCAGGGAATCGAAGGGTGTACGTTTATACATGGGTGTGAAACTGCCGGTCTTATGCGAAGCCGGGGGAACGATATCCATCCATGACCTTGTTCGGTGGCTGTCATCAGTATGGGAAGTGATTACGGAGCCATCAAGGGTAGCAAGCTTGCCTGCCGTAATACTGGTACATTCATCAGGATCAGGAGAAGGAGAACGAGGATCCACCTGGGCAAGACTGAAGAAAGGGAGGTTTAATAAGATGAGAAATGCAATTAATTTGCTGAGTCTGCTGCTGATTATGCACATAATTTTGTTTTTTGATTAAGAGTTATCTAAAATAGGAAATTATCTGTTGATGTTAATAAAAGAGGGCAGGAATGTTTGAAACAGCATTCAGGATTTTATATTCACAGCTGTAAATGTGTTAACTTTGCAATAGAATTCAGCTTAAAAAAACATCCCTGGCATGAGTGACCCTATCAAGCATGAATGCGGCATCGCAATGGTTCGATTGTTAAAACCGCTTGAGTTTTATCTTTCAAAATACGGTACGCCCTTTTATGGCCTGAACAAGGTTCATCTGATGATGCAAAAACAGCATAACAGGGGACAGGATGGCGCCGGAATGGCCTGCCTGAAGTTTGATCTTAAACCCGGTACTAAATACATCAACCGGATCCGCTCTAATTCTGTTTCCCCGATACCGGACATCTTTAAACAGGTTTACAAGCCATTTTCAGATATGACTCCTGCACAGGCTGAACGCATGAATGATGTTCAGTGGCTAAAGCATAATATGGAGTTCACAGGAGAACTATTCATGGGACATTTGCGATATGGGACCTTTGGCGCCAATAATTTGGAGAACCTTCAACCCATGATCCGTTTCAATAACTGGATGACAAAAACGCTGGTTCTGGCGGGGAATTTTAACATGACCAATGTAGATGAACTTTTTGATCTGCTCATTGACCTCGGACAATATCCTGTTGAAACTTCCGATACCGTTACCATCATGGAAAAGATCGGACATTTTCTTGATCAGGAAAATGAAAAGTTATATCAGCAATTTAAAAAGGATGGGCTGGAGAAAAGGGATATTTCCCCCAAAATAGCAGCAAATCTGGATTTACTGGAAATTTTGGTCAAGTCCAGCAAACCCTGGGACGGTGGATATGCTATCGGGGGCTTGCTCGGACACGGAGATGCTTTTCTTATTCGTGATCCTGCCGGTATCAGGCCTGCGTTCTATTATATGGATGATGAGGTTGTTGTGGCTGCATCAGAAAGACCAGTGATACAAACCTCCTTCAATATTTCCGAAGATCTGGTAAAGGAATTGAAACCCGGGCATGCATTGGTGATCAAACGTAATGGTGATGTTTCAGAAAAGGCTTTTACTGAGCCGATCGAACGTAAATCCTGTTCCTTTGAACGTATTTATTTCTCACGTGGAACGGATTCGGATATTTATAAGGAACGTAAAAACCTGGGACGTGCATTGGTTCCCGCTATCATGGATTCAATTAATGGTGACCTTTCCACTGCTGTGTTCTCGTATATTCCAAATACAGCTTCATCCGCTTTCAGAGGGCTCATTAATGAGTTGCATAATGTATGTGACGGCATCAAGGAAAGGGAGATCAGTAAGATCAATCCCCTTGAAGAACCTGAAAAACTGAAAAAGATCCTCGCGATCCGTCCACGGGTAGAGAACATTGCCGTAAAAGATGTCAAATTGCGGACTTTTATTACACAGGATAGTCAGCGCGATGACCTGGTAGGCCATGTTTACGATATTACCTATGGCCTTATACGGCCCGGAATAGACAATCTGGTTGTGATCGACGACTCCATCGTAAGGGGAACAACGCTCAAACAAAGCATTATCCGTATCCTGGCCCGCCTGAAACCGAAAAACATTATCATCGCTTCATCTGCCCCGCAGATCAGGTATCCTGATTGTTACGGCATTGATATGGCCAAATTGGGCGATTTTATTGCTTTTAAGGCAGCCATTGAACTTTTGAAACAAAACGGAAGACAGGATGTAATCAATGATGTTTACAATAAATCAAAAGCCCAGCAAGGATTGCCCAAAGAAAAGATCATAAATTATGTAAAGGATATATACAAGCCTTTTACTGCTCAGGAAATCTCAGATAAAATAGCTGAATTGCTTACGCCCACCGGACTTGAGCCCGGACTTAAAATCATCTATCAAAGCATTGAAGACCTTCACAGGTCAATTCCTGATCATAAAGGTGATTGGTATTTTACGGGAAATTATCCTACCCCCGGAGGAAATAAGGTCGTGAATCAATCTTACATCAATTATATTGAAGGAAATGACAAGCGTGCCTATTGATCTTTATATGCTGATGCAATCCTTTCAGCAAGTGCAATAAATTCATTCTGGGACATCTCTACCGGAGGCTTTTTAAAGTCTATGTCGTATACGCTGTTGATGGGTACGAGGTGGATATGGGCATGTGGTACTTCCAGCCCAAGTACTGTCATCCCCATTCGTTTGCAGGGTACCACTTTCTCGATGGCGAGGCCAAGTTTTTTGGAAAATTTAATCATATCGCCGAGAAGATCATCTTCCAGTTCAAAAATGTAATCAATTTCTTTTTTTGGTATTACAAGGGTATGTCCTTTTGCGAGTGGCCTGATATCGAGGAAAGCAAAAAACTGTTCGTCTTCTGCTACTTTGTAGCATGGAATCTCTCCTTGAATAATTTTAGTGAAAATGCTTGCCATGAGTGTAAATTTATTAAAAAAGATACTGCCTGTATACAGCAAACAGGCAGTATCAAAGGTACACAATTATATAATGCTTAAAATGTGTTTAAGTCGGGTGGGCGCATGATCCCAAACCATTTTAGCACTTTTTCGCCCTTATCTGTATCCACATGAATGATATAAAGTCCCCCTGAAACCATTACGCCGGCATGGTTTTTAATGTCCCAGTCGATAAATGTTTCGGGGGAGTCTTTTGTAAGTTGCCGCACCAGACTGCCATTGATATTATAAATTGTTATGGTTGCTCTGCGAGGCAGATTGGTGACCTTTATTCTATTGTCGAGTGGGTTGTTTTCGTATCCGCTGTATGCATAATATGGATTCGGGACCACCTTGATAAGATCCAGGTCCGTTTCTGCTTTGGTGGCATTGTAATCAATGGTAGATACCCCTAAAGTATTGAAGGAGTATACAGGATAATTTGAATTTAAAGTGTCTGTATTTGAATATTCTGCTGCCGGAGAAGTGCTAAAGTAGCGCCTGTAGGGTTTGCTCAGCCGGATGCTTAACTTCCAGTCGTTGCCCTCAGGAAGCCATTCCTGTTCTTCTATGGACAGGGGGATTCCAACATACATCAAGGTGGAGAAGAGTATGGGGTAATAGATGCTTGGGGGCAATGGCGATGGTTGCAAGGTATCATAAATATGAGGTGCTTTATGAAAATATGCGCAAGCGTCATAAGCCGGGAAGTCGTAAGCTATGGTTACCCCCTGGGTGGTATATCGCAGATTTTTATGATCAAGGATATACACATAGTGCATACCCCCAAACAAAGGATTTCCCATATCATCATACTCTTTATGCGTGGGATTAAAAATCATATCCCGGCCGTTTTCGCCAACAAGGAAGGAATTCTCCCCGAAAATAATATTCAGCCTTTCTCCGGTTTCTATATTTATAGCATAACCCGGGAACCAGCCAAAACCGGTTTCTGAGATGTAGTTGGGATCATCGGGATCATTGCTTGGTCCACTGCCAATAGGAGCCGGATTGCCGAATTTATCGACGGATTGTCCCGCCCGTTCATTAAAACGATTAACCCCTCCTTCTGACAATATGTTATCTGCACACATTTCAATGACCATGGATCGTGTCCACAGCGATCTGTCCGATGTCATTACGATATCTAAACTTGCTAAGTCGGCCATGTCTGCCTGCTGCTTTGATATACTGTTTAATGCAGGGCCTGCCAGGCTCTGGTTTGCTGTAGCACATAATATATACGGTGCCCACGTTCCTTCAGCGATCTTTTCATATGCTTCTTCCGGGTCAACTGCATCCGAAGGCATATTCCAGTCGTTGTTATTGGCATTATCCTGATCCACCTGGCTTCCGGATCGTATCCAGTTGGCGACACTGGCGGGGATATTATTGTCTTCCAGGCCACCTACCCACCGATTTGAACTGTCGGAATAATTAACAGTTGCCATAATCAATCCATTGTTGCTTGAAAGACTGTCGCCCGGACTATAGGGTTGATTTAACTGCAGGGAAATGCCTAAGTTGGGGAAAAGGGATTCATAATTTGTATTGATGCTTTTATCTGAAAAATAAACCTCACCACTATTTACGTCTGTCAAACGCCATTCGGCTGAATCAATGAGCGTTGAATCTCTGTCTGATACCTTCACATTTGTAAACTCAAGCATATAACTTGTGCTAACCACATTGAGAGGGTCAATCACCTTCACATTTACAGGGCCACTTCCTATTTTGTATTTGGCTTCATATGCAATAGGGTAATCAGTTCCACCCATAACATTCTGGTCATCGGCAGGGGGCTTGCTCATAATAAGGTCAATTGTTTCCTCAGATAGCTCTATGGTCATGCCCCCATTGCCATTTCCCTGGATCCGGGTGATTTCAGGACCCAGTCCGTAATTGGAATTTAGAATGGTTCCGTTTACAATTGGATGAGGTATTGCGGTATAGGTGCGAATATTCCTTCTTCCGGCCAGGTAAGGCTTCTTCTGTCCCCTCAATCCTTCAAGAACTCCGGGTTCCTGGCTGTATGGCATATATTCATTGTAGGAGTAGGCAACAATTGCATAATAATATTGCTTGAAATTTATCAACTGCCTGTTGGTGGTCCCAAATGCATCCTCTGTAATACTAAATGAATGTTGAATTCCATTGTCACCTCCTTCTACTTCAATAATGGGAACGTTTCCCTGAATTTCTTTGTTATAATTATAGTTTATCAATGTACCCACATCATTTTTGATATCAACTTGTGCTACAAGGCGCACTAAATCAGGATTATCTTTGCTTTCCAGTGTGACAGTTGCATCAAGCAATTGGTATATCTGATAGCCTTCAAACCTGTATAGTGAGTCACTTCTCAAGCTTGAATCAGCAGGATGTGGCTGGATAATGGTATTGTCATATTCTACATAGTTTTCCATGTAGTTGTTTGAGCTTTTTGAATTTGAAACATAGAGGATAATCTGTTTGTCCAATTCTGATATTGCAAGGTCAGGAGCATCGGGGCCGTCAAGAACTTTAAAGCAGTTATCGAATAATTTCTGGCACTTATCATCAACTACCCTTAAGAGCTCGACGGAGGCCCATGGTCCACCTGAAGCAGCACGCGCCCAAGGGATTCCCACTGTAATGTAATTGACGGCTCCCGGCAGCAAAGTAAAAGGGCCTGCCGACTGCATAAAGCGTCTGTCGAATGGATTGTTGTCGGCAGTTTCTTCGGTCCAGTACAATCCGTTCTGGTTGTATCCGCCATTCGGCGGGATACCGTTGGTACCCCAATTACAGGGATCTGAATTGCCGGGAAACATAAAATCACATTCAGGGCCTACAGCCCCTGAATTGGTGTGTGCATTTCCTCCATAAAGCATATGGGTATTGTCTCTCCAAAATCCTCTAAGATAATTATAGTATTCTGGAGCTATCCTGGGATCACCCTGCTGGCTGTTATCATTATTGTGGTATACAAATCGGCGCATTCCAAAGCGCTCATCATCAGTAATTCCATTTCCAAAGTTCACCCCGTTTATGGCCATCTGATCCCATTCGAATTGGGAATTCAGCAGCGAACAATCGCCTGTAAATTCCGGGTTATCCCTTCCGTCAGGATCAATATAGGGACCCTGAAAGAAATCCACCCCGATGGCAGGTGGTTGATCGCCATAGGCTTCTGGTTGTGAACTGCCATCCACGGCCTTGCCGTTATAACAATATCCCAAACCCCTGCCAACATCACAGCCAACATAATCATCATCAGAAAATCCAAGGTCGGTATCAACCCAGGGACTAAAATAAGTATCCTTGAGTGTAAATGTCGATCTGTTTATGATTTCATAAGTATAAAATGTCATGTTGTTGATTTCATCATTGGTGGCAAACCCAAATGCCTGGGCCCTGATTTCTACGCCGATGGATGCACCCTGAGTTTCTGAGTGGAAATTGCCTTTATCATTGAATATCCACCAGAGGGTTTGATCGCCCTTCAGCACCTGGTCAACAAGTATGCTCCCTGCAACGGTTCCTTGCATGCTTTCTTCCATTGTTGCTTGAGGAACGTAATTTGGGTCGCCTGCATAGTTAAGTGGACAAAGTTCATTGGTGATATCATAGTATGGATAGTCCCCCGCGTTGGGATCATAATCACCGTCTCCATTCATATCTTTAAAAGGGGCCAGGTAATAACTCTGGTTTATGCTGATATCGCCATGCGCCGGATATTCAAGGATTGATTGTGGAATTGAGTATCCGGGATACTCAACGGATTTGTTTTCACTATTCCACCATCCTATGTATTCATCCACTTCAGCCCTCGTGATTATGAAGTGTTTGTCGTATTGCGCACAGGTGATTTCATCGACTGAAGCAGTTCCATCAAGGCTTAAAGGTCCGGGCCAGAAATCATTTCCACTTCCCCTGAAACGCAGTGCAGCAAGTTTCAACTGGTCATTAATATCCAGGCCTCCGATCCAGAGAGAACCTGCAAATAATGAAGTTGCCTGCCCATTTGCGGGGATAAAGTACTGGGAGAATGTATTCAGGTCCCACCACATATCTCCGCCTGTATTGATACGGGCTCTGACATTGTTGACATCCAGGTATCGGAATCCCGAGGCCGCGGCACAACCTGCAGCAGAGGTCTTTATTTCTGTAGCAACAGATGATTTATGGTCACCTTTGTATTTGTCGGCAAGGCAAATGACAGGAATAAATAAAACGAAGAGGACGAGTGCATGGGGTTGGCGTTTTTTCATGGCAATGGTTTTGGTTTAAACTTATGCAAGGATCCCGGCTATGGTGTACCTTCCCCATACGTTAGTGCACACCCATGAAGCCAAAATCTTTATTGAAGTAAAAAATTAAAGCAATAAACAAGTAAAAACAAGCCATAAAAAGCGTACGGCCATATGCAGTCAGTTAACGGCATATTCGAATAAGAATTCGGATATATAGTTATATAAGTGACTTAATATGAGTAAAATAGATACAATTTGATTTACTCACATTAAAATAATACCTGCCAGAGGTGGAGGTTAAGGAGATATATTAAACGGATAAGAGGATCAGCGGGATATTTCCACGATCTCGAAAATGATTTTTCCAACGGGAACTTCTATCTCTGCTGTGTCCCCCATTTTTTTGCCAAGCAAACCTTTGGCAATAGGCGAGGAAACAGAAATCTTGCCTGCTTTGAGGTCGGCCTCGTTTTCAGGAACAAGAGTATAAGTCATCATGGCATTGTTCTTCAGATTCTTGATCTTTACGGTGGAAAGGATCAATACCTTGGAAGTATCCATTTTGGATTCATCAATGATACGGGCATTTCTTATTTCCTCCTGCAGTTTGGAAATTTGCAATTCCAGCATGCCTTGAGCGTTTTTGGCAGCGTCATATTCAGCATTTTCCGACAAGTCGCCTTTATCGCGGGCTTCTGCGATCTGTCTTGAAACTTCAGGGCGTTCAACTGATTCAAGGTGTTCAAGTTCCTTTTCTAATTTCTTAAAGCCCTCCTTGGTATAATATTTTACTTCAGCCATAGAACTTGTATTGTCTTTAGATAAAGAATGAAAGACCCTTTATATTAAGGGCCTTTCATAATATATTTATTTTTGAAAGTATTGTTTTATGCAGGTGGTTTAGAATACCACTCTGGCTCCAATGCTATGTGTTCCTGAGAACGGATCTGTTGCCCTGTATGAATAATCGAAATCGATTGAAGAGCCTTTTTCCTTATTCGTAGGAATTGAAACAGTAATACCTGCACTGGGACCTGTAAAAACAGTTGTTCTGTCTGCTTTATTCGTGATACCATCTTCGTAGGTATAAGCAACCCTAAGCATGAGATATGTTTTGAGGGCGTACTCCAGTCCAAGTATGAACTGATCTTTTCCAAAAGAGTTTGACCTGAAGTTACCAGCGACAGTAAGCCTGTTCCAATCACCCATATAGAAGTCGTAGGAGGCCCCAATATCGAGAGCGGTTGGAAGTTCAAAAGACTCTGATGGCATGCTCATTGAATAAGCATTTGGCTGTTCAGCTAAGAACGTTGACCTAAGCAAACCATCTCCGGAAAATTTCATCCTGGGTCCAATATTTTTAAGCGTGATACCGAATTTTATCTGATCCATTTCACCGGTTACATATTGGATTCCGGCATCAATGGCAATTCCCTGGGCGCTTGCATCAGCAATCGTTTCGGAAATGATCTTAACGGTTACACCCCCATAAATACTATTTGAAAAAGCTTTGGCATAAGAAACAGCGATATTCATCAGGTTAGGTTTAAAAGTACCTTTTCCGCCTTCCGGTGAATCAGTTGTTGTTACTTCGATCTCACCAAAATTCATGGAAGTTACGCTCAATCCGATTACCCCTGCATCTCCTATCCTTTGTGCGAATCCGAAAGCAAACATGCTGATATCGGTTCCTTTCAGGTAGGTTGTATGCGAGAATACCAGTTCAGTCCTGTTGGCAAAGGCAAGTCCGGCAACATTAATAAACATGGCCTCCAGTCCTTGCACATTTGCAGTTGATACATTTCCCCAGCCAGAACTTCTGGCCCATGGGTTGATTAACAACTCAGAGGCACCAGCCTGTCCGGAGCGGTCTTTGTTTCCTGCAAACACACTGCTGTCCGGAATGATCAACATGACGACTATGACGAGCGCAATTAAGTATTTATATAAACTCTTCATACTTATTGTATTTAATGTTATTAATTTCATTTTAGCAAACATAGGATTAGAAAGTATTTAGATCAGGTGGGCGCATCAAGCCGAACCATTTCAGCACTTTCTCACCTACGTCTGTTTTTACATGAATGATATAAAGGCCACCGGCGATTGGGACACCTGCAAAGTTTTTAAGATCCCAATCAATATAAGTATCGCTACCATCTTTTGTTAATTGCTTAACCATTGTGCCATTAATGTTATATATCGTAATGGTAGCTTGCTCTGGAAGATTAATGATCTTGATCCTGCTATCGAGTGGGTTGTTTTCATAGCTGGAGTATGCGTAGTACGGATTCGGTACAACATTGATCGTTTCAACGTCTGAAGCAGCTTTGGTTGCATTGTAATCGGTTGTTGCAACATTTTCTGTTTTAAATGTGTAGGCAGGCCAGTTTGTTACAGTAGTATCAGTGCCTGCGTACAATGAATCTGTTTGAGTACCAAAATACCTCCTGTACGGTTTTCTCATCCTTACACTAAGTTTCCAGTCATTGTCTTCAGGCAACCATGGCAATCCGTCAACTGAGAGCGGCATACCCACCCACATAATTGTTGACCAAATGATTGGCATGTATACTCCTGCAGGCAGTGATGAATATTTAGTTGGTGCATTGAACATGTATTCACAAGCATCATAAGCAGGGAATTCGTACGTCAGTGTTGTTTGGGCTGAGGCGAATATCTTGTTTTTAGAATTGATCACATATACATAGTGCATACCACCAAAGAGAGCATTCCCAAAGAAATCAGTAATATTTGATGTCGGATTGAATAACATATCCCGTCCATTTTCACCAACAAGGAATGAGTTCTCTCCAAACATGATATTCAATCTTTCCCCTGTTTCCTGATTAATTGCATAACCCGGAAACCATCCAAAGCCAGTTTCATTAATATAGTTTGGATCATTAGGGTCATTACTTGCTCCGCTTCCTACCGGGGCATAGTTGCCATCTTTGTCAACCGATTGTGATGCCCTTGGCGAAAAGCGGTCTACATTTCCTTCTGAAAGAGCATCATCATCGCACATTTCAATAACCATGGCGCGAGACCATTTCGACTTATCAGCGGTCAGTACAATGTCAATACTGGCGATGTCGGCCATAGGACTTTGTGATTTTGACAAACTGTTATAGGCAGGGCCTGCGTCGCTTTGGTCGCTATGTGCAGCCATCACATAAGGAGTCCATGTTCCATTTGCAATTTTTTCAAATACAGCATCCGGGTCTTTTGCTGAAGGCATATTCCAGTCATTGAAGTTTGAATTTCCCTGATCCTGATATGATCCTGCTCGAATCCAGTTAGCAGGGCTTGCAGGGAGGTCATTGTCTTCAACACCTCCAACCCACCTTTGTGAGCTATCAGCATAGCTTTCCCATGAGGTTATCAATCCATTGTTAATGGCAAGGGTGTCGCCGGGATACAATGGCTGGTCGATCTGAATCGAAAGTCCGAGATCAAGGAAGAGTTGCTCATAATTGAAATTGATATCCTTATCAGCAAAATACTCTTCGCCGGTCAATGTATTTGTAAGCGTCCAATTGGCAGAATCAATTTGAATAGAGTCGCCAGCCATATATTGAACATCTGTAAATTCGAGTTTGTATTCAGCATTAACGACATTCAGTGGATCTACGATCTTAACATTAACAGGTCCCTGACCATAATTATATACTGCATTGTATGCAATCGGATAATCGAGGCTGCCCATTTTATTTATCGAATCGGCGCGGGGTTTGCTTAAGATCTCAGCTACTGTTTCGTCGGTAAGGTTGATGATCATACCACCATTTCCGTTTCCTTGTATCCTTGTGATCTGAGGACCTTCCCCATATTGAGCATTAAGGATGGTACCGTTCACGGTAGGATGAGGAATAGCTGTATATGTTTTGATGTTTCTACGGCCGGCCAGGTATGTTTTTTTCTGACCAAGGAGTCCGTTCAATACAGCTGGCTCCTGGCTGTAGGGCAAGTATTCATTGTATGAATAAGCTACAATTGTGTAGTAGTATTGTTTGAAGTTCGTAAGTTGACGGTTGCTCACACCAAATTCATCTTCATTGATACTGAAGGAGTGAACGATTCCATTGTCACCACCTTCTACTTCGATGACAGGAACATTACCGCCAATGTCTTTATCAAAATAGTAGTTGATCAGTGTGGTAACACCATTTTGCACATCATATTGTGCCACAAGCCGCACCATATCGGCATTGTCTTTAGATTCAAGTGTTACAGTGGCATCAGCCAGTTGATATATCTGGTAACCTTCAAAGCGGTATAGTGAGTCAGAACGTTCTCCGGTTTCAACACCTGGTAAAGGTTGTGTGATGGTATTATCATATTCAGCATATGATTCAAGGTAGTTGTTTGAAGTTTTTGAGTTTGAGATGTAGAAAATAAGTTCTTCATCCAGTTCAACAATACTGAGGTCCGGTGCATCCGGTCCATCAAGAACTTTAAAGCAGTTGTCGAAAAGTTTCTGACACTTATCATCCACAACACGCAAGAGTTCAACAGATGCCCATGGTCCGCCTGATGTAGCACGTGCCCATGGAATACCTACAGTAATATAGTTAACAGCACCCGGTACCAGATCGAAAGGACCGGCTGATTGCATAAAACGACGGTCATCAGGGTTGTTATCTGCAGTTTCTTCTGTCCAATAGTAACCGTTTTGGTTGAAACCTCCATTTGGAGGTGTACCTTGTGTACCCCAGTTACAAGGATCGGAATCACCTGGGAATACAAAGTCACAGTCAGGTCCAACAGTATTGGAATTGACATGACCGTTTCCGCCATAACGGAAATGTGTACCGTCTTTCCAGAATCCTCTCAGGTAGTTATAATACTCAGGGGCAATAGCCGGGTCACCCTGTGGGCCTCCAGCATTGTTGTGATAGGTAAAACGACGCATCCCAAAACGTTCATCATCGACAATATTATTTCCAAAGTTAACACCATTGATTGCCATTGGATCCCATTCATAGGGTGAGTTCAGCAAAGAACAGTCACCGGTAAATTCGGGATTATCACGTCCATCAGGATCAATATAGGGTCCCTGGAAGAAGTCAACGCCAATGGCAGGTGGCTGATCACCATAAGATTCGGGTTCACCGGATCCATCTACGGATGCACCATTGTAGGCATATCCGAGTCCCCTTCCAACATCACAACCTACGTAATCATCCCATGCATAACCAAGGTCGGTATCGATCCATGGACAGAAATAGGTTCCTGTAAGGGTAAATGTAGAACGGTTGATGATCTCGTATGTATAAAATGACATATTATTGATTTCATCGTTGGTGGCAAAGCCGAAGGCCTGGGCACGGATCTCGAAACCAATGGATGCACCCTGGGTTTCAGAGTGGAAATTCCCTTTATCATTAAATATCCACCACAGTGTCTGGTCACCTTTAAGCACCTGGTCAACCAGGATACTTCCATTTACGGTACCCTGAAATTCTTCCTCCATGGTTACCTGAGGAACGTAATTCGGATCGCCTGCATAATTCAATGGACAAAGTTCATTGGTAACATCATAATAGGGATAATCACCCTGGTTTGGGTTATAATCACCATCACCATCCATATCGCGGAAAGGAGCAAGATAGTAACTCTGGTTCAGGGCTACATCGCCGTGAGCAGGGTATTCCAGAATGGATTGTGGGATACTGTACTCAGGAAATTCAACAGTCCTGTTTTCACTATTCCACCATGCAAGGTACTCATCCACCTCGGCACGTGTAATAACGAAGTGCTTGTCGTACTTGGCACAGGTAGCTTCATCAACAGAAGCTGTTCCATCGGTTGTAAGCGGTCCGGGCCAATAGTCATTCCCTGATTGGCGGAATCTTACAGCAGCAAGTTTCAACTGATTATTGATGTCGAGGCCACCGATCCAGAGTGAACCGGAGAACATTGATGTTGCCGTTCCGTTTTTCGGAATAAAGTATTGTGATCCGATACCACCCGGAAGGTCCCACCACATGTCACCACCGGTATTGATACGGCAGCGAACATTATTTATATCGAGAAAACGGAAGCTAGATGCAGCAGCACAGCCGGCAGAAGATTCCTTGATGGTCTGCGAGCTTTTTTGTCCATCTCCTATATATTCCTCGGCATATGACACTTGAACAAGTGTTATGCAGAGTAAAGCAATAAATAAATGGCGAAATATATTTTTCATGATTGCTGTATTATTTTTAGTTTTCATTTTTAAGGTGTTCATCCTGATTCTCAACTTAGAAGTTAAATATCACACCAAAACGGATTGTCCGTGGATTACTGTAGTTAAATGGACGGTCAACAAAGATGGCATAAAGGTCGCGATAAGCCTGAGGATCGCGTTGTTCATTGATCTCCCTTTGCCATTCAGGTGCTGCAAGGTATCCATCATCATCAGGGTTACCGGTTGCAGGATACACATTGATTACATTCTGAGTATTCAGAATATTGTTAAATGAGAAATACACGTTCAGGTTGCCCATTTTCTTGTTTTCACCTTTTCCTAAGTTGAGCGGAATATCCTTATCAACCCTAACATCCATTTTAAACTGCCATGGAAGACGTGAGCCGTAATACGTTCCCTGAAGTAGTCTTGTACCACCACCCAGTTGGCTATAGATATTACGTGATCTTGTGTAAGGAGTACCAGAACCACCGGTAAGGGTCAGTGAAAGCCCAGTGTTGTTCAAAAGCTGGATAGGAGCTTTTCCTTTTTTGTCCCTCTTGATGTTTGGTCCGGTGTAATCAGTACCTCTGCTAAATCTGTAGTCAAGGAAAACATTAAAGCTATGACGACGGTCCCATGCAAGTGGGAAGGTTGTTCTGAGGTTTGGAAGTCCTGAAGCAACAAGAGCAGCAGCAGTTGTTGTACTGGATCCAGTACCATTAGCGAACTGTAGGGTGTAGTATGCACTGATCCTGGCGTTGTTTGTCCTTCTGAGGTCATACTGAATTGTGACCCCTTTGGTTGTACCAAAGTCAATGTTATTATAAGATGTATAATCTTTAGGATAAGCGCCATTAAAACGATAAACCTGGATCATATCCCTCATTTCCCTGTAGAATGCTACAAACTTCAATGATGAAGTGTTTGAAAGTTTCTGTTGGAAACCAAGTTCATAATCAATTGTTTTGGTTGGTTTCAGGTTTGGATTATTGATCGTTCCACCGATGTTATCAAAGTAATAATAGATCCTTGGATCAGAAAATACATTTGATGTCGGACGTTGTGTCAGTACATCATAGTGAGCAAAGAACAAGGCAACATCCGAGATCGGGAATGAGAATGAGATCCTGGGCATTACGTTGATCTGTGGGCTGTAATCAGTAAATGATTCAAGTGGTGGGCGTGTGAGGCTGGCATCTACAAGATAAGGTGATACACCTGAACCAACATTAAGGATGTTGGGGTCCTGGATCTCAATACCTTCTGCGTTGTACCATGTATTTTCATCACGATAACCGGTAATCCTTGTTGGATTGTCAACATTGTCAACATATACAATGTAATCAGAACCCATGTTTCCGGGATGTTCAATGGTTTGACCACCTACTGACTGGACTTCGTTTACTGACTTGGCAGGATAGAGCAGGTAAGGATCATTCAGTACCATCTGGTTGGCATCAAAACGGTCGATACGCACACCCACGTTAAAGATAAGATCTTTGAAAGCAAATTTATCCTGAATAAAGCCGGCCATATAAATAGGTTCAAATGCACCTATGGCACGTGTATTATTACCTTCATCATCAGTCTGATTGAAGAAATCCTCGAAACTTGGCTTGCTCTTCAGTTTGTTACCTGAATAATCATAACCAATAGCAGTAACATACCAGTTACCATCATTTAGGAGCTTCAGGGCTGAACATATCAAGGGAGAAAAGTTCTTCGCCTGTAGATATGGTATGAGCAACATTATTTTCGTCGAAATACTGAATGCTGTTCGTATTGTAATCGTATGACTGGATGTTGATGAAATCAGTTCCGTTTACAGCTAGTCCGAGTTTTTTTCTCAGATTAGCATCGAAAACACGCTGTGAAGCCTGGTCATATTTTCTATTGTATTCAATTGTATCCTGGAATACACCATCCCTGTAAACAAATTCGGGATTATCAACATCAAGTTCCTGGATGTGAAAGTTGGTCAAACCATCCATTAATTGCCAAAGAGCTGTTGGGCCAACACCGTAGTTGGCATTCTTTCTTTGTTCATACTGAATCCCGAATCTCAGCTCATGGTTGCCAATATCCATGGATCCTGAAGCATTTACACTGATCTGTGAATTGTTAAACTCGTTATATCCTGTTGTAAGTGCACCCGGCAGGGCAAACATACCATAAGCAGCAGGAGCACCCTGGCCATTGAGGAGACCGCCACCAAGTTGCACATCATCCGAATTTCTCCAGTTTCCTTCAGGATCCGGATACAATGAATAATAAGTAGAAGTAAAGTTGGATACGTATGGATTTACATCACCCGGAGTAAAAGTGTAGAGGGTATCGTAAATATTATCCATTATATGCACATTGTCATAATACTGGCCACCGATGGTGTCAGAACCCAATGTATAGTTTTTCGCAAGGTGTGAATTAAATGATCCTATATATCCATATTTGAATACATCGTTCTTATGGTCAGGGTCTTGTGTGGCACCACTAAAAGCCTGGTAGTCGGCTTGAATTGAATAATACACATTTTGTACAAGAGAATTCTTATCAGGGTCGTTGGCAAAACGTTGTGTAAAGCGTCCGAAAACCCTCCATGTCTGTTGCTGATAAAGAGAGTTCTTGTCATAGTTGAACATGGAACTACCAAAACTATATCCATTTCCCTTGTTAAAGTTGTACTGGCCACCAAAAGTCAGGTTTACAGTAGGGCCTGTTTTAACGTCGATTTTACCTGTTAGGTTGACATTATACCTGGAAGTATTGGATGTTTTTTTGATCTTTTCAAGATCGTCCATATGCGTATATTCTCCGTTCAGGAATGTACCACCTGATTGAAGGCCTGAGGCCCTGAGGGGATTTTCCTGCAAGTATTTAATATACTCATCAGTACCCCGGTATTGATTCCCTGCCATTGGATTTCCATCCTGGTTATAGGTAAAATCAGCACCTAGAAAATATCCAAGCAGAGAAGCTCCTTTTTTGTTGGGGTCATCTGTTTTCTTCCTAAATATAGGTCCGTTGAGGTTTATACCCACACGATTATATCCGTATGGATCCAGAAACTGTGAGGTTTCAAATTCAACGCCAGCACCAAAAATACGTGATGGCCCACGGGTAGTAACTTCAATTACACCACCGGTCGCATCACCATACTGAGCAGGCAAACCACCAAGTATGACAGATTGCTGGGCAATGGCTGATGCAGGAAGTGAAAGTGATCCGATCACCGGCATACCATCAACATAGTAACGGGTTGCGTCATCACGTGCACCACGAACGTTACCTGCTTCACCATCACGTGAAAATACACCCCCGATAGTAGCAGCAATGGCTCCTACAGAACGGTTAGGCATTTTCTGGATCTCTTCCTGTGTGACAGTTCCACCACTTACGGTTTTGTCCTTGTCGATAAGAGGCACTACGTAATCAATAATTACAACTTCTTCGAGCTGTTCGGCTGAAGATATCATTTCAATATCGAAAAATCGGGTTTGGTTAGCATTGATCTGCACCCCGCGAACCAGCATAGGCTGATAACCAATTGAGGAAGCCTTTATATCGTATTTTCCGGGAGGGATCGGTTTGATCACATATTTCCCGTTTATATTGGACGAAGCTCCACCAACCTGGGAGCCGCCAACTTCAAGTACGATATTAACAAAGGGAAGCTCTTCCTTGGTAACCTTGTCAATCACCGTTCCCTGTAGAGTACCGGAGGTTTGTGGGAATACCACGAGACTGGAAGCCAGTACAATACCAATAGTTAGAAGTAAATTTCTTAACATACCATGATAATTTTATGTTAGATAAACACTGTGCAATAAGTCGGTAAAGTTAATAAATAAAAAAATTAATATGCAAATATTATTAACAGTACACTTAAAAAAAATTAACATTCTCTTAACAAACTCTTAAGTATAAGGACGTTCAAGGATTGCCTTGTAAATAATGGCTTTCCGAAGGTCTATCTTATGAGCAGAAGAACGTTTTTCTTCTGAAACTTTCAGCTTGTCTTTTAGGGGATTGGCTCCTAAGGAACTGATCCCTTCTCCCGACAAGGATTCAAGTCCGCCTAAACCAGATCTAGCGTATTCTTTTTGGAAGTCTCCGGCAGTTCTTTCCTGAACCATAGGAGTAGGATCGGCATCCTCAAAAGCGTATTCATTTACCTCGGGTTCCGGGGTAAATACTTGCTGCCCATTCATAAGTTGTTCCAGGAGTGACCGTGCTGCCGGTACAGCTGTTTCATCCTGCTGGGTTTGAGAGTCGCGGCTTTGCGATTGTGCTTTTTTCTTGGCTTTTTGTGAAGCCTTGTAAATGCTTGCCGCAATCCAAATCACACCGATCAAAATGTAAATATAATCTTCCATGCGCTAGGTGTTGGGTTTGGCTAATCTTATGTAAAAATATTAAAAAATTCGAATTTTAAAAGTCCTAATCAGTTTTCGGTGGTCAACAATCAGTTAACGGTATCAGGCCGAAAGCAACAGGAGGACTTATTTTCAACTATTTATAATTCAAAACTGTCATTATCAGATGTGCGTAATAATTTCAATGATTTTTTCCCGTTTCCTCCTCGAAACAGGTATTTTGCTTCCATCGGTCATTTCTATATAACCTCCGTCGATCCTGATAAACCCTTTGATGTACTTAACATTGACTAGATGTGATTTATGAGGGCGGATGAAGTTATGATCACCTAGCAATTCTTCATTTTCTTTCAAGGTTTTGGATACCAGTATCTTTTTGCCGTCGAGCAGAAAAAACACAGTATAATAATTATCGCTTTCACAACGAAGGATCTGTTCTGTTTCAAGGATATGGATCTTTTCAGAAGTAGAAAGGACAATCTTGTGGGGATCGGCCTCTTTCGATCTGATGTTTTCGAGCAAAACCTCTATGTTTTTATTTACCTTCTTAGTGCTCAATTTTTGTTCTACCTTTTTGAGCGAATTTACGAGCTCTTCAGGATCAATGGGCTTTAAAAGATAGTCAAGGGCACTATACTTAATGGCTTTAATGGCAAACTGATCAAAAGCGGTGGTAAAAATAATCTCAAATTTTATTTCATCCAGATCTTCCAGCAGTCTGAAACCACTGCCATCAGGCATTTGTATGTCGAGGAAAATCACATCAGGCTCATGCTTGCGAATGGCTTCAAGACCGCCCCTGTAGGTATCCGCTTCAGCCAGGATAACGACATTCTTGCAATAACGTTCCAACAATCCTCTCAGGGCCTCCCGGGAATGTTTTTCGTCTTCTACAATGATACTGCGAATCATGCGTGTAATGCTTCGTCCATATTTCGTCATTTAGTAATAAGCAGATGTAAAGTTAAGATAATTCTGATAGGATAGGTGAATAATATAATTCTGACCCTTATTTATCAATCATCCAGAAAGAGGATGTTTATCTCAACCCTTGTTCCGGAAGGATTTCCTTCATTGTCCTTAAGGTCTATTACTTTCACGGCAAATTGTTCCTTGTTCTGCTTGTTAAGGATTTCAAGCCTTTCCCTGGTAATAATCATTCCCCTCGATTTTCGCTTAATACCGGATGCTTCTTTGATCTCCATGGCTTTTTTACGGCCCACTCCATTGTCTTCGATGGTACAGAAAATAAAATGCTCCCTCAATTGAAGATCCAGGCTGATGTGCCCGGGTTCTTTGCTGTGGATCAGGCCATGAAGAATGGCATTTTCGATGAAAGGTTGTATGATCATAGGTGGAATTTCCATGAATTCCTGGTCGATCATGGGATCAACATTTACTTTGTAATCAAATTTATTATCGAAACGAAGGCGCTCAATATCCATATAGTGGGTAATTGCCTTCAACTCATCTTTTACAGGAATACTTGCTTCGCGGGAGTTGATGAGGATTGTGCGCATCAATTGTGAGAATTTCGACAAATAATGAATGGCTTTGTCGGTATTGCTTGAGATCACAAAACTCTGAATTGCATTCAATGAATTAAAAATGAAGTGGGGGTTCATCTGCAGCTGCAATGACTTTTGCTGTATGTCGAAAAGTTCTTTTTCAATGGCAAGCACTTTCTTTTCTACTTCATGCTTTTTCTTGATGGTCCGTATCCGCCAGTAAATAAACGACCAGAGGAGAGCGAAAACAAAGGCCCCGAAGATAATCCGGAAGATTAGCGTATCCCACCAGGGAGGAAGGACGATGATATGCAATGATACTCCTTTTTCATTCCAGAATCCATCATTGTTAGAAGCAATGACACGAAATACATAAGAACCTGGCTCAACCCTGGTGTACTCGGCCAACCTGCGGTTTGCTGTTCTGGTATTCCAATCCTCTTCATAGTTTTCAAGGATGTAACGGTATTTGTTTTTACTGGGATTGGTAAAATCAAGGGCAGAAAATTCGATGGAAAAGAAATTGTCGTCTTCGTTCAATCGTATTGTATCTCCATCATAAAATTCTTTTTTAACCGGAATATTGAGTTTATTGAATTCTGTGATCACGATACGCGGGATGTTTTTATTCTGCCTGATCTCCTCGGGGATAAAACAATTGAGGCCATCCATTCCTCCAAAAAACAGTTCACCATCCTCAGCATGAAACCAGGCACCTCCATTGTATTCATGTCCCTGTAATCCATCCTGTACATCGTAATTAATGAATTCGCCTGTGAAAGGGTTAAATTTTGACAATCCCCAGTTGGTGGAAAGCCAGAGGTTTCCGTTCTTATCTTCCTGTGCGATATATACCACGTTGTTGGGCAATCCGTTATCCTCATCAAATCGTGTGAATTCTTCAGTTATAGGATTAAAGCGGTTTAATCCTCCGCCCATGGTCCCTATCCAGTAATTTCCCCGGCTATCTTCATAAATACCATAAACTGCATTTGCCCCGATGCTTTTTGAATTTGCAGGGTCATAAGTATAGGAAATAAACTGCTCGCTTACAGGATCGTATTTATTCAGCCCGTTATCTGTTCCAAACCAAAGCGTATTTTTACGATCCTCATAAATGATCCAGACCTGGTTGCTTGAGATGCTTCCCGAATCTCTCGGGTTGTGTGTCCAGGAGCGGAATGCATTGCGGTTGGGGTGAAATGAATTGATTCCCCTGTCGGAACTTACCCAGATATTTCCTTTTGAATCCTCTGTAACCCAAAGAAGGTTATTACTATTCAGCGAATTGGATTTTTCTCCTCCGGCAACATAGTGGGTGTATTTATTACTTAAGGGGTTGTATTTGAGCAGGCCCCGGCTGTCAGTGGCTATCCATATATTCCCATAGCTGTCTTTATGCAGAGACCTGATCGTTTCCTCACTGAGATCAGTGAAAGGATCGATCATATAATGCAACTGAGTATATTTTCCTGTTTCCCTGTCAAGGATATTGACGCCTTTTCCAGTTCCCAGCCAAATCAATCCATCATCATCTTTGAATACTGAATGGATGATATCACTGCTTAATGAATTTGGCATATCAGGGTTTCTGTGATAATAATCGAACTTGCTCAATCCCAGGTTCACTTTGTTCACTCCATTATAAGTTCCTATCCATACAGAACCCATGTCGTCTTCAAAAATGCACATGATATCGTCATTGCTGATGCTGGTATTGTTGCCTGTATGACTAAAATGGGTAAAGCTTCCGTCTGCTTCATTGTAAATGTTGAGTTTGTTTTTTGTGCCGATCCAGATGACCCCCCTGCTGTCTTCAAATATGGCCTTTACGTCGTTATTGCTCAGGCTTTTCTCATCTTCATGTGCATGGTAGATTCGCCTGAAACCTTTTTTGTCTCCGAGAAAGAGGTTCAGTCCGTGCCTGGTACCAACCCAGAGCCTTCCTTTTTTGTCGATAAAAATATCGTTGATGTCATCACTGCTGATCGAGTTTTCTTCGTTCTCATAATGAAAAAATGGTGTGAAAAGATGGCTTTCAACATCAAATCGAAAAAGACCAAAACGGGTTGCAATCCATAAATTCCCATTTGCATCCTGTGTCACCTTATTGATCCAATTCGTGCGGATGCTGTCGGCATTGACGATATTGAAAGAATAGCGTGCAAATGAATGACTTTTCTTGTTATATACATTCAGTCCCTGAATGGTACTGATCCATATCATGCCATTTTGATCCTGAAAAAGGTGATTGATGGTATTGTTGCTAAGGCTGTTTCTGTCTTCAGGAATGTTATGAAATGATGTAAAGGTTCTTATTTTCCTGTCGAACTTATTGAGGCCATCCTGCGTTCCTGCCCAAATGATACCCTCATCATCTTCCAGGAGGGAATTAATGGTAGGATTGCTCATTCCATCTTTCTTGTTGAAAATCCTAAAAGTATACCCATCAAATTGGTTCAGTCCGTCCCAGGTGCCAAACCACAGATATCCTTCCTTGTCCTGCATGATGGTATTGACCATATTCTGGCTTAATCCCTTTACACGCTGGATGTTTTCAGTCTTGAGTTGCTCAAAACTGACGCCTGGATAATCCTGCGATCCTGCTTTTATGAGCAGCAAAAGGAATAGAATTGCAAATAATGACGAGTTCCGGTATGTTTGTTTAGTTCCCATTACATCCTTTGGATCTCTTTCTCCGGAATACACGGTCAACGAAAGAGTTTTTTTGCCTTTTGTTGATCTTTTTGGCCCGCTTTTTCGAACTCTTCATCATTTTCTGAGTTGCCAGGGGCTGTATGTCGTAGTGGTGTTTCAAATAGTCCTCTACTGCTTGTTCGTTTTCCTTCTTCATCTGTTTTTCCACCTTTATTGCCTGCTTTTGTTGTCTTGTCATACGACTTGAACCACAAGCAGATAAAAGCATACCTGATGCAAATATAAAAAGGATGAAAACGGTCTTAATTTTCATTTTGACGATTCGGGAAATACCGCACTAATTTAATACTTTAAGTGGAATGCCCTAACAACATACGTGATTTAGGAAATATTATTACTAATTTTGCGTTGGCAAATATCAAGGGACACAAGTGATTATGACAGATAAAATAAATATTTTCAGGGGATTTACGTTGATGATGGTTTTGACCGTTTTGATGGCCTCATCCTGCAATAAGGGAGATGACCCGAACAGTAACATACCTTATGCCCATGTGAATGTGGTGATCAACCCCAGTTCCACGATGTATTCCGAACTGAACATTGTAGGTGGTTGGTTGTATTACCCTTATATCGATCCGCCCAGCAGGGGCCTGATCGTTTACCGAATGACACAGGATGATTTTCTTGCATTTGAGCGCACCCCTCCGGTGAATTCAAATGCCTGCTGTGATCCTCAAACGCTATTGTGCACCTATCTTATTGTGGATGATTATTATCCGTTTGTATATGATACATGTTCGGATTTATCGTATCAGATCCTTGATGGTTCGCCCATGGCACCGGCTACCATACCGCTTAAGCAATACCGGACATCATACGATGGCTACAATCTGTATATTACCAACTAGCATCATTTAAGCATTGGAAACGATGCCTGAACATATGGACAATAAGATCAAGATGGCCCTGGCAGGGATCATCCTTCTTACTTTTCTTGTTTATTTCCCTTCATTAAACAATGGTTTTACCAATTGGGACGACCTTGATCAGGTCGTGGAGAATCCCCATGTGCATACATTGACATTGGGTAATACCAGCCTGATATTCACCTCTTTTTATGTAGGCATGTACCAGCCACTCACAAGCCAGTTTTATGGATTGATCTATAGTGTTTTCGGAGAAAGTGCAACTGCCTTTCATGTTTTTTCACTCCTTCTTCATCTGATCAATGTATTGCTGGTTTTTTATCTTGTCAGGATTTTTTGCCGGCGAAATGCCCCGGCCCTCATAACAGCAGCTCTCTTTGCCCTTAATCCGCTACAGGTCGAATCCATTTCCTGGATATCAGCCACAAGCAATCTGCTCTATGCTTTGTTTTATTTCTCTGCCATCATCACCTATATAAAATATGTACGACAGGCAAAGAGATTGTATCTCTTCTACACTCTTTTGCTGTTTACTCTTTCTTTGTTGTCGAAGCCCACTGCCATAACTTTTCCGGTATTGATTTTCTTTATAGATATCTATTTCAGGCGTAAAATTAAGCTGCGAATCATTCTGGAGAAGCTCCCTTTCTTTGTATTGTCGATCGCCATAGGGCTGTTGATCATATATGCCCGCGAAGAAGCCGGACATATTATAGATGTATCGGAACGTTTTGGCTGGGGAGAGCGCATTCTCATGGTAATTTATGCACTTGCTTTTTATGTGGCGAGGCTTTTTATCCCTGCCGGACTTTCAGCATTTCATCCATACCCGATGGATGGATTGCCTATAGCCTACTTTATTGCACCCATTGTGCCGATCATGCTGATTTATCTACTGTTCAGGCTCAGGGGGGAACAGAAGCGGCAACTATTGGCCGGAGGGATGTTTTTCCTGGTCAGTATTGCGGTGGTTCTTGAATTTATTCCGCTTGGTGTACAAGTTGTAAAGGAAAGGTATGTGTACCTGCCTTCGGTAGGAATATATTATGCTTTTGCTGTTTTAATGGTTTTTCTTTTTGCGGGCAGGTATAAAAGGTTGCTGCCGGTGGTAAGTATTCTGATGCTCCTGTTATTTAGTATTATCACATTTGCCCGTACCCAGGTATGGAAAGACAGCATTTCCCTCTGGGATGATGTACTGGAGCAGTATCCGTATGCCTCAGCTGCCCTGATTAACCGTGGAAATGCATGGCAGGAAAAGGAAAAATTCATACAGGCAATTGGTGACTATAATCTGGCTATTAAATATGAACCGGGGGCTGCTGATGCATATATGAACCGTGGACTGGCAAATTATAAAATGGCAAATACTGCCGAAGCATTGTCTGATTTTGATATGGCCATCTCTCTGGGGATAGAAGATGCTGAAACCTATAATAACAGGGGCCTTTTAAGGGCATCGACAAATAAAATAAGTGAGGCAGCTTCTGATTTTGAAAAGGCGGTATCCCTGAACCCGGGGTATACGGATGCCTGGATCAATTTGGGCCTTATGCTTGCGAACAGCAATCAATTTACAACAGCTTATGAAGCATTCAGCAATGGGCTAAGGGCAGATCCTGCTTCTGCCAGGGCTTATTTCTGGAGAGGAATGTTGCAATACAATATGGGACAGACAAATGAGTCGTGCCGTGACTTTAAAGCAGCAATGTCATATGGATGGCCTGCAGATCAGATTCCTCTAATCTGCCGGTAAACCCTTCAATCTTCAGTAATAAAATCTAATACCTGTAATGATCCGCTTTGTAAGGACCATTCTTTGGAACACCAAGGTATTCGGATTGTTCGTCGCTGAGTACGGTAAGTTTAACGCCGATGTGGTCAAGGTGCAAGCGTGCTACTTCTTCATCAAGGTGCTTGGGTAGCCTGTAAACATCCACTTTGTAATCGTTTTGCCAGAGTTCCAGCTGAGCCAGGGTTTGGTTGGTAAAAGAGTTGCTCATCACAAAGCTTGGGTGGCCTGTGGCGCAACCTAGATTCACCAGGCGGCCTTCTGCAAGCAGGTATATTTTGTGGCCGTCAGGGAAAATATATTTATCAACTTGTGGCTTGATGTTGATCCGCTCCACTCCAGGTGCATCGTTTAACTTGTCAACCTGTATCTCGTTGTCGAAATGGCCGATGTTGCAAACGATGGCCTCATCATTCATTTTTGCCATATACTCGAGTGTGATCACATCCTTGTTTCCTGTGGTGGTAACGAAAATATTTCCTTCCGACAGGGCTTCTTCTATGGTGGTTACTTCAAACCCTTCCATGGCAGCCTGTAATGCACATATTGGATCGATCTCAGTAACAATAACCCTTGCACCGTATGAGCGCATGGATTTTGCACTTCCCTTGCCAACATCACCATAACCAAGAACCACAACAACTTTACCTGCGATCATGACATCGGTGGCACGTTTAATTCCATCGGCAAGTGATTCGCGACAGCCATAAAGGTTGTCGAATTTTGATTTTGTAACAGAATCATTCACATTTATGACAGGAATCAGGAGTTTGCCGCTTTCCATGCGTTGGTAGAGGCGGTGAACTCCGGTAGTGGTTTCTTCCGAAACACCTTTAAGTTCTTTTACAGTACGGTGCCAGCGGCCATCGTCTTCCTTCCGGATATTCCTGATGGTTTGCAATATCACTGCTTCTTCATTGTTTTCCGGTGTTTTGTCAAGAACAGAAGCATCTTCTTCCGCTTCATATCCCCGGTGAACCAGCAAGGTGGCATCCCCTCCGTCATCAACGATGAGATTCGGGCCTTTTCCGTTTGGGAATGCAAGGGCCTTTCCTGTGCACCACCAGTATTCTTCCAGTGTTTCACCCTTCCATGCAAATATTGGAACCTTGGAATCGCGCACTACAGCAGCGGCGGCATGATCCTGGGTTGAAAAAATGTTGCAGCTGGCCCATCTTACATCAGCTCCAAGGGCCAGCAGGGTTTCAATAAGGACTGCAGTTTGAATGGTCATATGAAGAGAACCTGTGATCCGTGCACCGGCAAGAGGCTTTTGATCGCCATACTTTGTTCTCAACGACATCAGTCCCGGCATTTCTTTTTCAGCGATCTCTATCTCTTTTCTGCCCCAATCGGCGAGGCTTATATCCTTGATTTTATAATCAGTCATTTTATCTGTCATTACCTGAGTCATATTATTTTAATTTTTTGGGACTGCAAAATTATGGTATTTAGTCGAGATAGACAAGGAGGAGGCATCCTAATGAAGAGTAATGAGCGGTCGAAGGCTGAAGTCTTATGCCTAATAATCTCTTATCTTTGCAATCCAAAGTATTTGATATGCCTCTTCATACATATAAAAAGATAAACGAGCATTCGAGCATCTTTGTGTGGGAGATCGAGGAGTCTGTCGACTGGTTTCTTTCCAAGCTTCACCTGGATGAAGATGAAGTGGAGCGATATCGTGTCTTCAGGACTGATCAGCGCAGGGTGCATTGGCTGGCATACCGATACGTCCTGAAGCAAATTGTTGGAAAAGGGAATGATATCATTGTAAAATACAATAAACATAACAAGCCCTTTCTCCATCTCTCGAACGATCACATTTCTGTGTCTCACTCTGGCAAGTATGCAACGGTGATCATAAGCCGGGAGCAGCTTGTTGGTGTCGACATTGAGCAGGTGAGCCCACGTCTTCATCGTATTGCCGACAAGTTTCTGAGCTCTGTGGAAACCGGCCGTGAAATCGAAACCCTTAGTACGGATGAGTTATGCCTGCATTGGTGTGCAAAAGAGGCATTGTATAAGCTGTATGGGGATCGCAACCTGGATTTCAGGGAACAGATCAGGGTGATGCATCCCCTTGCCGGGATGGAAGGTGAGTTCCGTGGAGTGATCAAAATCAAGGATGTGGAGAAAGAGTATCGCTTGTTTTCAGAAAAACTGGATGATTACTACCTGGTTTATGTTGTTGACAGTCCGGATATCTAGTCAGTCGCGGTATTTCCTTTAAGCCTTCCGGCGAAGTCCTGATTTTCGTATATTTGCGCTTCTATTGATTTTAAGCATGGACATTTACAGGCAGATCACACAAAGCGATAAAAAGCAGTTTGGCATTCTCATTGATCCTGAACAATGCCAGCATTTGCTTATGAAAGAGTTGGCGGATCTGGCCGAATCATCTGCTGTGGATTATATACTCATGGGAGGCAGCCTGCTTGTAAACGACCGCCTGGATCAATGCATCAGCCTGATAAAAAAGGAGACCAGGCTTCCTGTTGTCTTGTTCCCCGGAAACGAAATGCAGATCAACGGAAAGGCAGATGCCATTCTTCTGCTTTCGCTGATATCCGGTCGCAACCCTGAGATGCTGATCGGAAAGCATGTTACAGCAGCACCCTACCTGAAAGCCAGTGGGCTGGAGGTTCTCTCAACAGGATACATGCTGATAGAAAGTGGCAATTCTACCACAGCCCTCTACATGAGCAATACAGCACCCATTCCACGTGAAAAAGATGACATTGCAATTTGCACAGCCATGGCCGGTGAAATGCTTGGGATGAAACTGATTTACATGGATGCCGGAAGCGGCGCCATCCATCCGGTTTCTGCCTCCATGATCAAAAAAGTGAAAGCACAAATTAACATCCCGCTGATTGTTGGAGGAGGTATCAAGGATCCGCAGATTGCTTATGAAAGCTGTATCGCGGGAGCCGATATGATCGTGGTTGGAACAGCCATTGAAAAGGACATAAGCCTTATTAAAGATATCGCGGCTGCTGTTAAGTCAGCCAATTAATTGCATGTATTCAGGAAGAAGGCCAAACACTGAACCATAATCAATATCCTTAGTTGATCTAAGTGGTTTCTCTTATATATAACATTTCCAAAAGTTGTAACTTGCGCCTTCATTCATAAGCCAAAAGTCATGAAAAATTTCCACCTTATTCTTTTCGTTTTATTTATTGTGTTTCCAATTGCTCTTGTTTCCCAGGATAAAAAGTTGAGCATTGAAGAAGCCTCCTATATGTCACGGTCTGTGATGCCAAAGTCGATGAGTGGCTTGGCCTGGATGGGTGAAAGTGCTTATTTCACCTATGTTGAAAACAATGTTGTAATGGCATCGAAGGCCAGTTCCGACAAAGCAGATGCTCTTTTTAGCCTTGATGATATCAATAGTAGTCTCAATAAACTGGATGCTGACAGCATCAGGAGGCTGCCATCTTTTACGTGGATCGATGAAAATACTGCTTATTTCATGTCAGGGAATAAGGTATATCTGTATAATATCAGCTCAAAACAATTGCGTGAGCTGAATGATTTTCCGGCCGAAGCCCAAAACCGTGACCTGAATGGGAGCAATTATGCATTGGCATATACAATTGAGAATAACCTCTGGATTGCTTTTGGAGGAAGGCAGATACAGCTAACAAACGAAGAAGATCCGGGTATCATCAGCGGACAAACCGTTCACCGCAATGAATTTGGTATTGGTGGGGGAACATTCTGGTCGCCCCGCGGAAATTATCTTGCTTTTTACCGAAAAGATGAAACCATGGTGTCGGATTATCCCCTGGTGGATATTGATGCCCGTGTAGCTGAACTCAATAATATCAAATACCCTATGGCGGGCATGTCCAGCCATGAAGTAACATTGGGTATTTACGATATAGGATCCGGGAAAACCAGGTTTATCAATACCGGACAACCGGCCGATCAATACCTAACATGTATTACCTGGGGCCCGGATGAGCAATATGTTTACATAGCGATACTTAATCGTGACCAGAATCACATGAAATTGAATAAGTATGATATTCGATCAGGAAATTTTGTCAAAACACTTTTTGAAGAAAAAAACGAAAAATATGTTGAACCGGAAGACGACCTTGCCTTTCTGAACCAGAACAATGAACAGTTTATCTGGATCAGCGAAAAGGACGGGTTCAGGCATTTGTATCTCTTCAATACTGAGGGTGAGCAAATTCGCCAGCTGACTTCGGGTGAGTGGGTTGTGCGCGATCTTCTGGGCATTGGCCCAAAAGACAAATATGCCTATTTCACTGCCACCAAAGAAAGCCCCTTGAATTCAGATGTGTATTCGGTAGAAATAAAATCCGGAGAAATCACGAAGATCAGTGAAAAGAACGGAAGCCACTATGCTGTTCTGAATAAGAATGGGAAATATTATATCGACATTTTCAGTGATACGGCCACAACGCGTGAATATGCAGTGATGAGCACCAATGGAAAGCAGTTACAACTCTTACAGGCCTCGGCCGATCCCCTGGCTGATTATGATATTGGGGCCATGTCTGTTTTTACCATAAATGCGGATGATGGGACCGACCTTTATTGCAGGATGATCACACCTCCGGGTTTTGACCCCTCACAAAAATACCCTGTATTGGTGTATGTTTACGGCGGACCACATGCTCAGCTGGTGACGAACTCATGGTATGGAGGGGCTTCACTTTTCCTGTATTATATGGCTCAGGAAGGATACATTATTTTTACCCTTGATAATCGCGGATCAGCGCATCGCGGACGTGATTTTGAACAGGCCGTCCACAGGAATATGGGTACCATTGAAGTAGAAGACCAGGCCGATGGCGTTAAATTCCTGAAATCACTCCCATATGTTGATGCTGACAGAATTGGTGTTAATGGATGGAGCTACGGAGGCTTTATGACCATTTCGCTCATGCTCAAGCAGGCAGAAGATTTTAAGGTTGGTGTATGTGGCGGACCGGTTACCGACTGGCAATATTACGAGATCATGTACGGGGAACGTTATATGGATACTCCCGAGTCGAATCCTGAAGGGTATAAAGAAGCCTGCCTACTGAATCATGCCAGCAAGTTAAAGGGCGATCTTCTGATCATTCATGGCACTTCTGATCCTGTGGTTGTATGGCAGCATTCACTTGCGCTCATCAATAAGTTTATAAAGGAAGGTATTCAGGTCGATTACTTTGTTTATCCGGGTCATGGACATGGTGTTGGAGGAAGGGATCGCGTTCACCTGAATGCCAAGATGGCGAAGTACTTTATCGACCATTTATAATAAAAAAAAAGGCTGCCGGGTGGCAGCCTTTTCAATTACCTCTTTACAAAACGCCTGTTGGCGGTTTGCCCGTTTTGGTGAATTTTCACATAGTAAACTCCTACTTCTAAGTTTGAGATATCAATGCTCATGCATTCAGTATTTGCAGGCATCGATATCAGCTCACGCCCGATGTTATCAAATACTTGAATTTGGGATTGCAATGGCAATCTGATGTTGATGTAATTGGTGCCCGGATTTGGATAGATATTGCCAACATTGGCAGTGAAAATTTCAGAGATCCCTATAGTAGATTCTGCAACATTCAATGCTGTAACATAGATCATATCACCCTGGTTTGAGCCATCTCCATTTGCTGCGTTTACAGAAGCATAAAAAGTGACGGCACCTGTACCCGATGCCGGGGCAGTCCAGTCCATCGCCCATGCATTTGGTGTTCCCATCGGTGAGGTCCCGGCCGAAGTGTGCGTTACAGCCGTTCCCAGTGATTGGGTTCTGAGGTCATCGGTTATGATCCATAGACCGGTCTTTACTGCAGCCGTTTCAGCTGTGACCTGGAATCCATATTTTGGGGCTGAAAGATCAATTCCTGACACGGTAATGGTATATGTTTCGCCCGGGGAATAACCTTCGGCGGGAATGTCTGTTGTGATCCATCCACTTACGGATGTGGCTGGCCCTGTTGGATGACAGTTGGTGCAATCCTGTCCGTCAAGAGGAGATCCGGTATTGCCTGCCGGAGGGCCACCTGTGAAGGAAATAAGAACGGCCAGTACAGGAATCAGGATAAGGAATAATAGGGGGTATTCATTTTTCATAATGGAGGGTTTTAGGTTAAAAATTTGATTTACTGTCTATAAAGATAATCCATTTGGATAAAAATGTCAATAGCAGAGCCTTCCTGCAGGACCCGAATGAATCCTTAAATGCTTGAGTGAGGTGCGAAAAAACTATTGATATTCGATTGTTGATTGTCATCGTCTACAGATATACTTTGCAGAAAAACGTCGGCCATCTTGAATTTTTTTTTGGATGATTCAAACCCCTTATTTTTACGCGATCATAAATATTATGCATAAATTTCATAACTTACACGCTTCATTGACTTGCACATTAAATGGAAGAGAAAGCTAAATTCGTTCAATCAGAAATACAGCAAACGATAATTGATCGTTCAATTGCTTTGCAGAAAGGGATTTTGAAGAAAGGTCTAAAAAAGATGGACCGTGATTTTTCGATCTGGCTTGAAGCGTTTGAATCGATTTGTGAAAAGGCCGTTCGTAATCATTCAAAGGAAGGACAGAAAGAATCCGGGGAAAACCCTCTTATCGACGAGTCGTTCCTGCCGGAACTCATCAGTCATATCAGCAATTTTCAGGGCTTTGATATTAAGGAATTAATAGAAAGCATGTTAAAGGAAGCCAATCAGCCGTTCGAATCCGGGACGGTGTCTGATGAAGGCCGCATTCGCAACGAACTGAAAAAAGACTTCTGGAAAATCCATCAAGAGGATACCCGGGCAGTCAGGATCAGGAAAAAACTAAATCTGATAAAAGTCAGATATGGAATGGCATATGCGAGGCTACGGAGGCGCAAAAACCGGGGGTATGGGACCCAGACGTATCAGCCTGAACTATTTGTAAGTTACTTTTTGACTCTTCCGGGTATTAAGAAAACCATTGAGATTCTTCAGAAACGCATGCAAGAGTATGCAAAGTATTTCAATTACCTGCATGATATGAATGAAAAGGAGTTCAGGTATGAAATCGGCCTTGCAGTCCAAAAATTTAAAAAAGAAGAAGGTAGCGATCCGCAGGATAATTTTGATCTGGCAGCGGTTTCCCATTGTAAAATTATAGAAATACCGGAGCTTTCTTCTCCAAAAGACTATTCTAAAGAACTTGATCAAAGCCTTTCCCTGCTGCAAACGACACTCAGGGGGAAAAGCAAAATTGCCGGGACCTTCTTGCTTGAAGAATCATCATTTAGCATTTCTGATAATGAACAAAAGATTCAGAGCCTGCGAAAAAGTTTTGACCGGGACTCAGGCACATTCCATTCTTATTTTGAAGGGGAGGGGAACGACTGGAAAAAAGACATTGAAATCATCACTTTTCAATGGCGGACCATCAGTATAACCAATGCTACGCTAAAGCAATTGCATGAAAAGGTCAGGATAGGGATTCTGGAGGGAATGGATAAAATACTGGAACTGGTTACAGTTTCTTTCGAAGCCATTAAGGAAGGAGCACGTTCACAGGGGTTTGAAGACAATATCTTAAAAGAAAACAGGTCAAACTTGAGAAACCTGAGGCAGAAGCATATACCAGCTGTTTTGGATTCTTTTCATAAAGCACAATTAATTAAAACAATTGAAAACTTTCATTCACAGATCGCTTTCAGGAGGACTGCCCTGAGCGATGCGTTTTCCATCCTGCAGAAGCTTGATTTTGAGTCTGTCCCCCCGGCTGTTACCACTAAAAATATAAACCTTAAAAAGATCTTTGAAACGGAATACCTTCAGCCTTTGCAAGCCGACACCGATGAGTTTGTGGAAGAGGCGGAATTGTACCTGGCTGCGGTGCTGCGTACCCTGAATGAAATAGGGCAGATGATACAGTTTAACCTGGAAACCGCCATAGAATTGATTGCTGATACTGAAAAGAAGGGCAAGGAAGATGCAGGAAAGGTGCTTGAAGAAGGGCTTGACAGGGTTTTCAATACCATTCAGAAAGTCAAAAAGGAAGTTGAACTGATTCCTGATGCCTGGAGCATTGAATTAACGAAGCTTTCTTTCAATTTTATAAAGGGGATTGATGAACTCCTGGATAATGAAAATATTACCAATCTTAGCATCAGGCAGGCGAAGGCAGAAGCTTCACAAAGGATCAAAGAGTTCAGGTCGAAGGCAAATGAGAAACGCAGCCTGTATTTAAGGTATGCCTGGAAGGTGATCTCCTTTGGTATGACTGGAGCGCGGACCAGTTTTGAGCATTTGAATATCATGCCCGGAGCATCAGAAATTTCTGAAAGTCAAAGGGAATTAATGAATTATCTTATCTCAACACATAATCAAATTGAGAAGCTGCCATTCATATACCAGCGATTGTATCGGTTCGAGCCATTGAAGGATACATCGATATTTGCCGGAGGGACCAAAGAACTGGATAGACTGGAAGAGTGCTATGAATTATGGCGTTCAGGGAGTTTTGCAAGTGTAGCAATAATTGGAGAGAAGGGCTCAGGACGTACTTCGCTGGTCAATATCGCCGGAACAACTGTCTTTAACCAGGGCATTCAACATAAAGTCGATATTCCAAAAGGAGTGCAGACGGAAGAGGATGTGGTTGTACTCTTTGCAAGCATGTTTAACAAAGAGAAACCGGCAACATTCAATGAATTGGAAATGGCCATCAATGGGCTTCAAAGCAGGTTGGTCATCGTAGTAGAAAACCTGCAGAACATGTTCATCCGGACTGTTGACGGTTTTGACCTTATGGAAGGCTTTTTGCTAATGATCTCACGCACACAGGATAAGCCATTCTGGGTGATTAGCTGCGGGATGTATATGTGGAATTACCTCGATCGGATTTTTAATATCAAGCAGTATTTTTATGATATTATTCCTATGGGACAATTCGATGCTGAGGAGCTCAGTGACCTGATACTGAAACGGCATCGGATGAGCGGGTATGGATTGGAGTTTATTCCGACAGAAATCGAACTGGCAGATAAGAAGTACAAGAAGCTTAGTGATGAGCGTGACCGACAGGAATTTTTACAGACTAGCTTTTTTAAAGACCTGGACGATATTTGCCAGGGCAATATTTCCATTGCCTTGCTGTTGTGGCAATTGTCTGTTGAAAACATAAAACCCGACAGGGTGGTCATTATTAACGATCTGGGTTTTCAAACTTCTTTCCTTAGTTCCTTGAGTGAGAGCGAGTTGTTTACCCTGGAGGCCATTGTTGAAATGGAAGTGCTGAATATTGATGAGCATTCCAGGATTTTTAATATGAGCAGGAAAAGCAGTGAATTAATCCTGTTAAGAATGAAAAACAAAGGCCTGCTCAAACAATTTAAAGAGGAGTTCCAGATCCATTTTCTCCTTTATAAACAAGTGCTGCGGGTACTTGATTCAAAAAACATACTTAAATAGCCAGAAAAAATGAAAAAGACCGGGATATGCTTTTTACTGTTGATATTGTTCTGTCTTGCAGGGCAAGTGGCCGTTGCTCAATCAACAGCACCCATCTTTACCATCCCGCAAGATACAGTTACAGCTACAGCAGCAGAGAATGGTGGCTTACTTGATTCTGCTCCCCTGCCGAGCCAGGAAACCTTTACGGTGACTTTCCAGAAAGTATTCTGGTCATTGTTTATGTTGTTGCTGGTATGGCTGGTTATGCGGTATCTTTCAAAAATAATTGAGCATCTGGGTGAAAAGAATGTTCGTTACCGGCTTTTAATAAAGGGCTTTATCCCGGTAATCAGGGTGGTATTATGGACGTTGATCATCTATTTTATTATTGCCAATATTCTGTCGCCTCCCTGGGCAACACTGGTTACCCTGATGGCTTCTGCGGGTATAGCGATCGGTTTTGCATCCCAGGATATTCTCAAAAATATCTTTGGGGGCGTGATGATCTTAATCGACCGGCCATTTAGGGTGGGTGACAAAGTGCAGGTCGATAAGTTTTACGGCGAGGTGATGGATATAGGCTTGCGCACAGTAAGAATGGTTACCGCTGACGACTCAACCGTAACCATTCCTAATCATGTGATTGTGAATACATCCGTTTCGAATTCAAATTATGGCGAATCCAATTGCCAGGTGGTGGCCGAGTTTTACCTGCTCCCCGGAAGCGACCTTCAGGAAGTGAAAAAACTGGCGTTCCGTTCGGCGGCCGTGTCAAGGTATGTATACCTGAAAAAACCCATTAGTGTTATCTTCAAAACGGAATCGGAAATGGGACATACCCGGATTAAGGTGCGCCTGAAAGCCTATGTGCTCGACATTCGTTATGAATTTAATTTCCAGAGTGAAATGACCGAAAACCTGATAAATCAATTTCAAAAAAGAGGGATTGAAATGGCAAGTTAACTGCTGAATCATCTGCCAATTTAGAGACTGAAAAATGTTCTTTAATTTAAATTAAACATACAGAATACAACCACCTTCGTCCCGATGACCCGGGACTTCGGTGGTCAAAGGAATTGACAATTTAGTGCGGGATTCAGCCCTTCTGCAGGTTCGGGACAGGCAAGGTGGATATTTTCAAACGACTAGTTATGCAGCTCTTACAGCTTTTTCTTAATACTTTCTGAATGATTTAAGAAATTATTATTAGCTCAATTACATTTTTGGAGATAATTTTTTCATGAATTAACACTATTTGGGAGATGAATACCAGATAGATGTAATTCAGCTTAATTAAAGCTCAATTTGAATTGGATTGAAGCTCATAACCTCTCATTTTTCACCCAAAACCTTCAATATTTTGAGCTTAAAATAATGAATAGCTTAATTAAATTATATAATCTTAAACAAGAAAACAATAATGGGACTATTGACATTATAGATATTTCGGGTAATACAATACATTCATATAATCTTGCTTATAAAACCGATGAGCTTTATATCAGATAACCAGAACGATATCATAATATTTTTTTTTAGAAAAATATAAAAAGTATTGATATTACAGCTTACATTGAGTACTTT
>CAZASJ010000015.1:0-46231 GCA_964487735.1 uncultured Bacteroidales bacterium
TCACCAGCATCCAGTATCAGTGTTTCAGTGTTTTTTCATCCACCGTAGCCTTCCGCGAGCGCTGAAGCTACTCTGCGGAGGCGCTGGCGTAGGTGGACAGTGTTTGCCTCGAGGACTCGGTGCTTACATGGCTACATGGCTACATGGCTACATGGCTACATGGCTAAACTGTTAAAATTGTTAACCTAATTATTCTTCAATACCAATCATCATTAGGATTTAATCATTTGGATATCATCACTCAAAAAAGTATCCAGTCCCGATTCCCGGATCCCGGGATCGAGTATCCACGAAAAACAATGAAATCAACCATTTCTGGTTTTTCGGGACATCCAGCATCCACTTCGTTCATCGAAGCTTTTCATCCTTCGCCGTGGCTTCGGATGATGAAAAGCGAAGTTGAAGTATCCAGTGACCAGTGACCAGAAGCCAGAAGCCAGCATTCCCATTTAATAAATTACAATTGGCAACCTGTCCTCTTGCACGTCCGTTTTGATGCGCATAATGTATGTTCCGGCATTGACATCTCCCAGGGGGACCTTATAAATGCCATCATCGGTTTCTGAGCTATTGTATTCCCTGGCCAAGCTTCCACTGAGATCAAACACCTGAACCTCAAGATATTGAATTTGCCTGTGTCCAAGATCAATTACGATGAAATCATGTGCCGGATTTGGATATAAGTTAGGGGTAACACGAATATAGTTCTTACGAACGATCGTATCGCTGAGTTCACCGCTTCGAATAAGCAGTTTTACATCGTATGAGCCATAATTCCTGTAGGTTATTCCAGATGGGTTTTCTCCTGAGTAACGAAAGGGATCTGCGCCATAAAATGACCATTCCCAATGATCCGGTTCGCCCAGCGACTGATCCATAAAATGAATTTGACTTCCGATGCTGACCACGCTTGTATCAGCTTTAAAATAGGCAGCCAGCATACTTCCATATCCTAAACCATCAAGGGTTTCTATTCCCAGATTATCGGGATCAAGATAGGGCTTTAGTTGTGACCCCCCGGGACTGCCATTGGACGCCCAGTGATACGATAGTTTCCCATAAAAATCAGGGCTTGTCAGGTCAGTGCAAGATGCCGCTCCCCCTGTAAGAGAGCCGACAATCCTTCCTTCATTATCAAATATAGGGGAACCTGAAGATCCGCCCTCCGTCACACCATGGCCATTTTGGGTCTCTGCCCAGATTACCTTCCAGTACAATGCATCCGGGTTCGGGGCCGCTTCTCCGTAAGCGGTTGAAACCAATGCCGATGTATAGGTAGATATTTTCTTTATATCACCTTTTGGATGATGAATGCCAACGCCTGAAGAGCTGGCAATATTCTTTCTATTCCATCCTGCAAACCATGGGTTATACTCTTCCGGCGGCTTCTGGCTGAGCAGTAGCAATTTAAAATCAGAGCCTGCATTCGTTCCATCAGGAGCCTGAGCCAGAAGTTCGGATCCACTGATGGTATTTGATGAGGGATTTTCTACGGGATCTTCACATGCGTTTGCCTCATAATTAAAATGGAAAACCCATTGTGAATAATCCGATAGTGAAGCTGAAGACCCACAATGCCGGGCAGTGAGGAAATACGGAGTGCTGTCCTGCCTTGCGTTGTTGATCAATGATCCTGTACAAAGGTACGTTCCAAGTCCGGCTTTCAATACGATCTTGGCCACTCCTCTTTTTTCATTTTGCCACTGAGAACCTTCAGAACAGTTAATATTTACCTCACAGGGCCCTGAAAGGCCTTTAACACTCATATCTATATTACGGTAAATATAGTGAACCTGATAGATGATTATAATTGGATCCTCTTCATTGTATAAAGGAGCATTGTACTCCATCACCAGCTCATCACCAAAGATCATTTCAGTAGCAAAATATCCTCCTGACAGATTGTTTCTGGAAGTAAATGCTCCTATAAGCTGTTTTCTATTTGAAGAATAAATGTACAATTTTCCATTTGCTGGAATACTGAAATTCTTGTAGTACAAGACAAGTGCTTTGGCCCCATTGGATGCAATCGCTAATCTCAATATCCTTGATCCATCTCCGTTTTCCATCCATGTTCCTTCTTTTGCAACATCGATCGATGTTTCAATTCCAAGTCCCAGTCTGTATGGCAAGATCGCTTTCCCTTCACTATCCTCAGCATCCTCAAATATGTCAGGCGCGGGTAGTGTGATCTTATTGATTTCCCGCTTATTCAGATCATGCGTAAAACTAAGTGGGATGCCACCATCACTCACCTGCGAAATCCCGAAGAGGGGAAGAAAAATAAATACTATTATAATATTCTTAAGCATATACAAACAAAGATAATGATTTGAAAGCAAAAAGGTTCATGCCTTTGCATAAAAAAAGCTGCCGGGTTTTCCGGCAGCTTTATCAATAAATAAAATTATATTATTTCACGAGGGTGATCTTCCTGTTGATATTCATTTCATTGGTATGAATTCTAAGCATATAAATGCCGGCAGGATTGTCTTGAATATCGATGGCAAGCTTGTCCTTAGCATCCGTCAGTTCGTAATGGTAAACGATCTCGCCTTTGGCATTTATTACATCGACCAGGGCACCTGTGATGCCTGCTTGTCCAAGCTCCAGTGTAAAGCTTCCCTGTGTTGGATTAGGGAATACGTTCACTTCTTTCTCAGCATCGAATTCATCTAGCCCAATCGTACCAACATGGATGTAGTTTTCCTTTGTAATGAAGTTATTCCCAAGGTCATTGCCAACAGTAAGTTTTATGTTGTAATCACCTGTTCCATTATAGGTAATGGGAGGAGGAGTTTGTCCTATGTGGCTTCCCGGGCTTCCGCCAAAGAATTTCCAATTCCATGATGTAGGATTGTTAATCGATATATCTGTAAAAGTTATACTTTCTCCTGAGACAATATTGGTAATATCGGCTTCAAAATCTGCAAATGGTCCGTCAACAACCACATAATCATCTTTTACGATCATATCAATACCATATTCATTCTCAACTGTAAGTGTCACATCGTATGCACCCTGAGCTGTATATTCAATTCCTGTAGGATTCTCATCGGTGGATGTAGCGGGGGTTCCGCTTTCAAATGTCCATTCCCATGAAATGGGATCACCATTTGATTCATCCATGAAGTCGACACTTTCGCCAGAAACAAGATATGCATTAGTTGAGGAGAAATTTGCGGCCGGAGCACCTACAACGATCATTTCAACACTATCTTTGGTTCCGGTTCCAAGTGTATTGCTCGATTCCAAAGTAACATCATATCTGCCAGGAGTATTGTAAGCAATCGGTGGAGGAGTTTGTCCTGAGAATGTGGCAGGTATTCCTCCTTCAAATGTCCATTCCCAATCAAGTGGATTGCCGGTGGTCATATCAGTAAATGTAACTGTTTCACCTGTTTGCAGGTTTGTATTATCAGCTGAAAAATCAGGGCTGGGAGGATCAATACCATAAGTACCTTCCCATTTTTCCGGGCCATAATCATTGGGGTCAAGCCATGGTTTCAGTCGCTGATTGAGACCTGTTCCCATCTTATCCCATGAGTAATATACTTTCCCATAAAGGCTATAGGAAGGGTTTTGGCAATCATCTGCCGGTCCTCCTGTGAGGTCACCTACTACAAGGCCATCCTGACTAAAAAGTGGTGAGCCAGAGGATCCCCCTTCTGTTATTGAAGTACCATTGATTGTTTCCTGCCAATGAACTTTCCAATGAGAAAGCACCCCATTTCCATTCCACTGTGAAGAGGTAAGTTGAATATTATAAGTAGATATCTTTTTAATATCTCCTGCCGGATGATGGATATTAACACCACTGTCGGCACCTATATTCGTTCTGTCCCAACCATTAAAATACGCATTATATGATGTTGGGATATTTGTTTTCAATCTTAAGAGAAGAAAATCGGAACCGGTTGAATAAGAGCCTTCTGCTTTTTTATCGCAACCGGTCATGGTATAATTTGAAGGGCCCCAGTTACCGGTACAGGCAGCAGCTTCGTAGTTGAAATAAAAGACCCACTGATTAAAATCAGCTAAGCTTGCACCTTCTCCACAATGCCATGCTGTTAGCAAATAAGGAGCGAGATCCTGTTCAGTGTTATTGATCATGGTTCCACTGCAGAAATAATAGCTAAAGCCTATCTTCATGAATTGTTTTACAACACCTTTTTTCTCATCTTGCCAATTATCGCCTTCAGGACAATTTACGTTGATCATGCACCAGAGTGAGCCACCTCTTTCCGGGCTGCTTTCAAAGCGGGCACCTCTATAGGTATAAGCAAGTTCTGAAATGCTGATCAGCGGCTCAATGCTTTGCTCAGCAGGCTGGTAATACTCAAGGGTAACTACATCGCCTTCTACAAGCTGATTTGCAAAGACACAATCAGGGTTGTTGTTAGCTTCAGTATATGCACCAATGATAAAAGTCTTTTCTTCATTATAGAGATAAAGTTCGCCTCCATAGGGAAGCCAGAAATTATCATAATAAACACCAAGTGCCTGGGCGCCTTCAACCTTAAGGGTTAAACGCCAGATTTTCCCACCATCGGGAAGGTCTGTCCATTCCCCTGAATTATCGATATTCAATCCAACAGGAACAGCCACACCAGCTCTGTAATGAATGGGATCCGCAAGGTCTTGAGCTTCTATCACAGCCATATCAGGAGCTTCAAATTCCCTGAAGTCGGTCCTGACAGGAAGATCTTCATATAGTGAACTTTGAGGCAAACCCGGTTCGCTGCGCTGTGCTTGCATACTAAGGTTAAGTGTAAATGATAGTGCGAGCAGCACGATCAATGAGGTAAACAGATTTTTCATTTTTGTTTATTTGTGAGGTTGTTAATCAGCGACAAATATACAATTAAAAAGTTTTGGGTTTTACGTTTGGAATGTTGGGGGCTTGGCTTTGAGCTATTCAGGTACAAATGGCCTGATAAGATCTCATCGTACACAATATTGTTCATTTCATATCAAAAACCAACAGTATCTTATCATTCCTTTTTCCGGTATCCGGCAGGTGTTACACAGAACCTGGTATACTATTTTTCTTGCAATCACCGTCATTAGACCTTAAATTTGCAAAAAAGAAACACTTATGATCGTAGTAACTGGTGCAGGGTTCATCGGCAGTGTAATGGTTGGGAAGCTTAATAATAAAGGCTTCACAGATATTGTTCCCGTGGATGATTTTTCAAGGCCGGAGAAAGATGCCAATCTTTCGAACAAGGCCATACGTGAAAAGGTAGACAGAAACATATTCTTCGAATGGCTTGAAAAAAATCATCATGATGTTGATTTCATCTTCCATCTTGGCGCCCGCACGGATACTACTGAGTTCGATATGGCTGTATTCGACAAGCTAAACCTGAATTACTCAAAAGACATGTGGAAAGCATGTGTTAAATATGGCATCCCCCTGGTTTACGCTTCTTCGGCCGCCACCTATGGAATGGGTGAATTGGGTTACGACGACCGCCACGATATCATTCCAAACCTGAAGCCCCTGAACCCTTACGGAGAGTCCAAAAATGAGTTTGATAAATGGGTCCTTTCTCAAAGAGAAAAGCCTGAATTCTGGGCAGGCCTTAAATTCTTCAATGTTTATGGGCCCAATGAGTTTCACAAAGGCAGGATGGCATCTGTCATTTTTCATGCATTCCTTCAAATAAAAGATAATGGGAAAGTCAAATTATTCAGATCACACAGACCTGATTATGAAGATGGCATGCAACTGCGAGATTTTGTTTATGTGAAAGATGTGGCAAATGTGATGTATTTCCTTATGACTTTCAGGGAAAAATCAGGAATCTACAATTTAGGTACCGGGCAGGCGCGGGCTTTTCTCGACCTGGCCAAAGGCACCTTCAGGGCCATGAACATTGAAGCAAATATTGAATTCGTTGATACCCCTGAAGATATCCGCGACAAATACCAGTATTTTACCGAAGCCAATATGCAGAAGCTGCATTCAATTGGCTACACCAAGCCATTCTATTCACTGGAAGACGGCATTGAGGAATATGTTCAGGGTTATTTGTTGAAGAACAGATGCTTTTAGATATTTGATATTTGAAGTTTGATATTTGATATTTGAAGTTTGAAGTTTGAAAAAACAGTCAAATAAACGGGGGTATTCAGGCCATTTGTTTGACATACATATCCACTTTTTACATTCCATCCCGACAGGGATATATCCCGAACATTTCCTCCACTTCAACCCCTTCATGCATTCCACCCCGATATCCATGAGGGTAAGCCACTCTTTTTCCTCCTCTAAAATTGTTTAATAACAAATATTATTCTATTTTTGCACCCTCAAAAATCAGAAGTAAATTAATTTAAACTTAAACACATGCAAAGTAGAGGAGCCATTATAGTTTTTGCAGTAGCGTTTGCACTCGTTTGCTTATTTCAGCTTTCATTCTCTTTCTTTACCTCTAAGGTAGAAGGCGATGCAGAAAGTTATGCCTACGATGAAGAAACCTACATCATTGCAGAAAGACTGGCAGGTGGCGATGAATTAAAAGAATCTTTTCTTGTTGATTCCATTGCCAAGGCACGGGAAGAGTATTATCTCGCCAATGAAGCAGGAAATTACAACATCCTGATCAGAAGCTATACTTACCAGGAAGCCAAAGAACGTGAAATTAACCTCGGCCTTGACCTTAAGGGTGGGATGAACGTGATTCTTGAAGTTAAGGTTGGCGACATTGTGAACGCCCTTTCGGGATATAATGAAGATCCGCTCTTCCGTTCAGTAATGACAGAAACTTATGCCAGGCAGCGCTACAGTTCAAAAGATTTCGTGACCCTCTTTGGTGAAACCTGGGAAGAAATGGCCCCCGGCCAAAATCTATCTTCCTACTTCACAACCGTTGACCTGAGGGATAAGATCACTTATAGCTCTACCAATACTGAGGTAATCGCCGTCATCAAGGAAGAAACCAATGATGCTATCGACAGGGCCTTCAATATCCTGCGCACCCGTATCGACCGTTTCGGGGTTACTCAGCCAAACATTTCCAAACTGGCCACTGCCGGAAGGATCCTCGTTGAATTGCCGGGAATCAAAGACCCTGCCCGTATACGTAAACTCCTCCAGGGGACAGCTCAACTCGAATTCTGGGAAACTTACCAGCTTCCTGATATCGTTGGCGACATCCTGCAGGCCGAAGAACTGATTAAAAAGCAAAATGCCCGTGATGCCTTGCTTATCACTGGCGAAACAGAAACTGAAGGCGAAGCAATAGAAGGCGAAGTTGTAGAAATTGAAAGTGGTGACGAAGAACTGATCGCTGAGATCACTTCTGATACTACGGATGCAGCGACTGCTCTTCTCGATCAGCTGGAATCTGATTCCATTATGAATATGCCCGATGCAAATATGGAAGATGCTGAAAAGAATTTTCCACTCCGTGCACTCCTCCAACTTTCAGTTGACCAGGAAGGAAGGCCATACGATGCAGCTACAATCGGATATGCCCGCATTCAGGATACAGCACGTATCAACAGCATGCTCAAAAGAGCAAAGGAAGTCTTTCCTGTAAACCTGAAATTTGCATGGGCCAGCAAGCCAAGAGATCCAAACACAGATATCCTGGAACTCATTGGTTTGAAAATTACAACACGCGACAAACGTGCACCCCTTACAGGTGATGTGGTAGTGAATGCCCGTCAGGATTATGACGAAATGGGAAGGGTTGAAGTATCCATGACCATGAACAGCGATGGTGCCAAAATATGGAGAAGGCTTACTGCCGATAACGTTGGCAAACAAATAGCCATCGTCCTCGACGGTTATGTATATTCATTCCCAAATGTGATTGGAGAGATTCCAAATGGAATGTCAAGTATCAGCGGTATCGGTGACCTGAATGAAGGAAAAGACCTTGCCAATATCCTGAAAGCTGGGAAGCTTCCTGCTCCTGCCAGGATCGTGGAAGAGGATGTTGTTGGGCCATCACTCGGTGCTGAAGCTGTGAACGCAGGACTCTGGTCATTCATCATTGCCTTTATCCTCGTATTGGTTTACATGGTGCTCTTCTACAATATGGCCGGATGGGTCGCCAATCTTGCACTGATAACCAACATCTTCTTCATCTTTGGAGTGCTGGCATCACTGCAAGCAGTACTTACGCTTCCGGGTATCGCCGGTATCGTGCTTACCATTGGTATGGCGGTGGATGCGAACGTAATCATCTACGAACGTATTAAAGAAGAGATCAGGGCAGGTAAAGGCTTGCGCCTTGCTATTGCCGACGGATATAAAAACGCTTACTCGGCCATCATTGATGGTAACGTTACAACATTGCTTACAGGTATCGTGCTTTATGTCTTTGGTACAGGCCCCGTACAGGGTTTTGCCACCACACTGATCATCGGTATCCTTTCATCACTGTTCTCTGCCATCTTTATCTCAAGGATGATTTTTACAAGCTTGCTGAATAAGAACATCAAAATTTCTTTCGATAATAAATACACCAGGGACTGGCTTGTAAACGTAAATATTGACTTTATCGGAATGCGCAAGAAAGCGTACATACTTTCTAGCATTATTATTCTTGCAGGTGTTGCATCTCTCTTTACAAAAGGCCTCAATCCAGGAATTGATTTCACTGGCGGCCGTACTTATGTTGTCCGTTTCGACCAGCCTGTGTCAACAGCTGATATCAGGACAGCGCTTACAAATGAATTCGACGGTGTTTCTCCTGAAGTAAAAACCTTCGGCCCTACTTCGCAGGTTAAGATCACTACCAAGTATCTCATTGATGATAAATCCGTTGAGGTTGATTCCATTGTTCAGACGAAACTCTTTAACAGCCTGAAACCATTTTATGCTGATCAGGGAATCATTTACAATGAATTTAGTACGGATGTAGAAAATGAAAATAAAATGATGGGTATCCTGAGTTCACAAAAAGTGGACCCTGTTATTGCGGATGATATCCTGAAACGGGCGTGGCGTGCCATTGGTATTGCCCTCCTGGTTATCTTCATTTACATCGCACTGAGGTTCCGCAGATGGCAATTTGGCCTTGCTGGTCTTCTTGCACTTGTGCATGATACACTGATCATCTTCGGTTTATTCTCGATATTCTACAATATCCTGCCGTTTAGTATGGAGATCGATCAGGCATTTATTGCTGCGATCCTTACCATTGTGGGTTACTCTATCAATGATACGGTAATCATCTTTGACAGGATCAGGGAATTTACCGGCCTGTTTCCGAAACGCGACACACGTGAGAATGTAAACGCCGCCCTGAACAGCACACTGGCACGTACCTTGAATACATCCGGTACAACCCTCGTAGTACTGATCATCATTTTCCTCTTTGGAGGGGAAGTTATCAGGGGATTTACCTTCGCATTGCTGATGGGTATTCTCGTCGGTACATATTCTTCACTCTTTACAGCAAGCCCCATTGCTTATGACCTTTTAGGAGGTGATAAAAAGCTCAAAGGAGTGCCTGCAAAACTTGTGAAACAACCAACAAAGAAAAAGAAATAAACAAGGATAATTATCCAACTTAAAAGTCCTGGCTCATTCAGGACTTTTTTTTTGTTATTTTTGCTAGGAATGATCATAGCACATGAACGTATGGTATCAACAATACTATTCCTTGATATAAGTTTTGGAGAGATATTCCTTATTGTTGCCGTGATCTTTATTATTTTCGGGCCACAAAAGATTCCTGAATTTGCCAGAAAATTCGGAAAAGGGATGCGGGAGGTCAAAAAAGCTTCAGCAGAGATCAAAAGAGAGATCAATAAAGAGGGAAACCAGTATAAAACAGATCTCGACATGGAACGAATGGTAAATGAAAGCGTACCGGAACAGGAAAGCAAAAAAGAGGACGATCCTAAGCTTGTAGTGGAAGAAAAAAAGGATATCAAGGCTAAGGAATAAATCAGTTGTTTTGTCGTTAATGTAAAGGATAATAAATATAAGATCAAGGGTATGAACCTTATCAAAAAAATATCGTTCCTTCTTCTGCTTGGAATAGCCTTATCAGCTACTGCCTACGGCCAGCGAAAGAATTATGCAAAGGGTGCCGATGAAGCATTTGAAGACAAGAAATATGTTGTGGCGATCGAGCGATACAAGAAGGCCCAGGGTAAGATCAAGAACAATAAGGCCGAGAAAGACAGGGTATCATTCAATCTTGCAGAATGCTACAGGCTTACGGCCAACCCTAAAGCTGCCAAAGCCCAATACAAAAGGCTCCACAAGGTAGGCTATGATAAAAAAGAACCCATCTTGCTCTTGCATTATGCCGACATATTAAAAACGGAAGGCATGTATGAGGATGCCAAGACCTATTACGAATTATACTCCGAAGCGGAGCCGGATGACCCCAGGGGAGCTGCAGGGCTTACATCCATCAGCATGATAGAAGAATGGCTCGAATACCCATCGAAGTATGAGGTTGAATACCTCAAGAAGATCAGCAGCCGTGAATCTGATTTCTGTCCAACCTATGCAAACGACAATTTTAATGAACTCATCTTTACTTCATCGCGTGAAGGCTCAACAGGTAAGAAGACAGATGAGTGGACCGATCAGAATTTCAGCGATCTGTATACCACACGTATCGACAGAAAAGACGAATGGGCTGAACCTACACTGCTTGACAATGTTGAAGAAGATGGTGTCAACACTGAAGCCAATGAAGGTGCAGGCGTGATGAACAGTAAGTACAACACCCTCTACTTCACACGCTGCCCCAATGAAGAAAAAAAGATAAACGGATGCCAGATCTATACATCCCGCAGGACAGGAAGGATCTGGAGCAAACCTGAAATGGTCAGGCTAAGCAAGGATTCGTCCGATGCCTTCGGACATCCTGCAATCAGTCAAAATGAATTGATCATCTATTTCACTTCCGACCGCGATGGCGGATTTGGTGGAAACGACATTTGGGTCGCCTTCCGCGATACCAAAGATGATGAATTCAGCAGACCGTTTAACCTCGGGCCCATTATCAATACACCCGGCGACGAGATGTTTCCCTACCTCCGATCCGACACTGTACTCTACTTTGCTTCCGACGGACATCCGGGACTGGGAGGCCTCGACCTATTTGTGACCAGCATCACAGAAGAAGGGATCTGGAGTGATCCGGAAAACCTTAAACCCCCGATGAACTCTGAGTTTAACGACTTCAGCATAGTGTTCCATCCTGATGAGGAGAAAGGATTCTTCAGCAGCGACCGGCGCGGACGAAAAGGGATGGAAGACATTTATTACTTCATTGTGCCACCGGTTGAATTTACCATTACCGGCGTAGTTACCGATGAACTGACACTGCAATTCGTTATGGATGCCAATGTTAGCCTGGTTGGTTCTGACGGAACCTCAGTTACTACACGTACAACGGAAGAAGGCGTTTATAATTTTGGTAAAACACAAGTGCTTCCCAACGTAACATATGAGATCGTTGTCAGCAAAGCAGACTATTTTAACAGCTCTGCCACCATTACCACTGTTGGCCACGAAAAGGGAAAAGATTTTATACAGGACTTCCTTCTGAAACCCATCCCTGAAGAGCCTATCGTTCTTCCGGCCATCCTTTATGATCTGGCTAAATGGGACCTGAAGCCTCAGTATGAAGATTCACTGCAGGGACTGATACAAACCCTGGATGAGAACCCACGGCTTGTTATTGAACTGGCATCGCATACCGATGCACGCGATAGTGATGAGCGCAATGATATTCTCTCACAAAGAAGGGCACAATCAGTGGTTGATTACCTCATTTTAAGGGGTATTGATGGCGACAGGCTCGTAGCCAAAGGTTATGGTGAAAGAGTTCCCCTCGAAATTAAGAAAGATGTTACAAAGGGAGGTTATGCGTTTAAAAAAGGTGATGTACTTACCGAAACTTATATTGCCGCCTTGCCTGACAATGATGCCATGGAAGCAGCCCACCAGATGAACAGGCGTACCGATTTCAGTGTGCTTCGCAAGGATTACATACCCAGGTCAGGTATCAATGAGGATCCGGGACAGGTAAACATCATTGTGAATCCCGAAGACAATGTTGTGGCCTTCAAGATCCAGGATAAAACCGGCTTATACATTGTACCCATGATCATGAATGGTTATAATGAAGAATTCTTCTACGAAGATGGTGCTGCTGCACAGGTATCACTGGAAAAAGCACTCCTATTGCTCAATGAAAGGATCATCACAAAAGATGATTTTGAAGGTGACGTGAGTAAAATACTGGCCAACAACTCCATCCGAAACAACAGTATATTCAATATTAAGGAGCTGCGGATCGGAGCTAAAACCATAAAGAATGTTAAGTTCGTAGTGGTCCATCGTCAGCAAAATCCGGTCGTGATAGGAAGGCAGGTACTGAACCAGATAGGCACTTATACCATTAGTGAAACCAGCAAAGAGATCACCTTCGTGTATAAATAGGAATCAGTGACAGACCGGAAAAGATATGATCAGCGTGGCGTTTCAGCATCAAAGGAAGATGTTCACAATGCCATTAAAACCATCGACAAAGGACTATTCCCAAAAGCCTTCTGTAAGATCATTCCCGATATTTTGCAAGGTGATGATGATTACTGCAATATTATGCATGCCGATGGAGCCGGCACCAAGTCGTCGCTGGCCTACCTGTACTGGAAAGAAACAGGCGATATTTCTGTTTGGAAGGGTATTGCACAGGATGCCATCGTTATGAATCTCGACGACCTCTTATGTGTTGGTGTTACAGATAACATTTTATTGTCATCTACCATAGGAAGAAATAAAAACCTGATACCGGGCGAAGTTATTGCCGCCATCATCAATGGAACCGAAGAATTTCTAGCGGAAATGCGTGATCTGGGCATTGGCATTTTTTCCACCGGAGGTGAAACTGCTGATGTAGGCGACCTGGTCAGGACAATCATTGTAGACTCTACCGTTACTGCACGAATCCGTCGTGATCAGATCATTTCAAATGATAATATCAGGGCCGGAGATGTGATCGTGGGGCTTTCCTCCTATGGACAGGCATCTTACGAAAAAGAATATAACGGAGGAATGGGATCAAATGGCCTGACAAGTGCCAGGCATGATGTTTTCACGAAGACATACGCCACCAAATACACTGAGGCTTTCGATCCTGCAGTTCCTGATGATCTGGTGTTTTCAGGAAGTAAACGCCTCACCGACCAAACAGAAATACACGGAGTGGATGCAGGGAAAATGGTGCTCTCCCCTACCCGTACGTACGCTCCGGTGATCAAAAAAATCCTGGACTCATTCCGCAATGATATTCATGGAATGGTCCATTGCAGCGGTGGTGCGCAAACCAAGGTGCTGCATTTTGTGGATGGCCTGCACATCATTAAAGATAATCTATTCCCTGTTCCTCCCCTGTTCATGATGATACAGGAAGAATCCGGCACCGACTGGAAAGAAATGTACCAGGTATTCAATATGGGCCATCGTTTTGAACTTTATGTTCCTGAGAATATTGCAGAAAACATCATCTCAATCTCCCGCTCCTTCAATATTGATGCACGCATTGTTGGCCGTGTTGAAAACAGCCCCGCTACCATGCTCAGCATCATAAGCGAAAAAGGCGAATTCCACTATTAAATTAGATACTGGCTGATATCCTGTCCGGCTTCCATTGCCAGGCAGGATTGTATTTATTGTACCTTTGCAAACTGAAATAAATATAAAATGTTAGATAAACTAGAAGGCATATATAAACGTTGGCAGAAGATTGGTGAAGAAATGAACCAACCCGATGTCATCAACAATATGAAGAAATTCATCAAGCTGAACCAGGATTACAAGGAGCTTGAACCCATTGTGGAAGCATATAAGGAATATGCCAATGTCATGGCCAATATTAAATCGACCAAAGAAGTCCTGAAGACTGAAAAAGATGAAGAATTCAGGGAAATGGCTAAAATAGAGCTCCATGAACTAACGCAGAAAAGGGACACCATGGAGGAAGATATCCGATTCATGCTTATCCCCAAAGACCCGGAGGATGATAAGAATGCCATGGTCGAGATCAGGGCTGGTGCCGGAGGCGATGAAGCCAGCATTTTTGCAGGCGATCTATACCGTATGTATGTTAAGTTCTGTGAGATCAAAAAATGGAAGGTGGAAGAAGTGAGCATGACCGAGGGTACTGTTGGCGGATTTAAAGAAATTATTTTCGAAATCTCAGGAAATAACGTGTACGGCCAGATGAAATATGAATCAGGCGTTCACCGTGTGCAAAGGGTTCCAAAGACAGAAACACAGGGCAGGGTGCATACATCAGCTGCTTCCGTTGTGGTTTTGCCGGAGGCAGATGAATTTGATATTGAGCTCAAACAGGAAGACATTCGCAAGGACACCTACTGTTCATCAGGCCCGGGCGGACAATCTGTGAACACCACCTATTCTGCCGTCAGGCTCACACACATTCCAACCAATATGGTTGTAACCTGCCAGGATCAGAAATCGCAGATCAAAAACCTTGAAAAGGCCATGAAGGTTTTGCGTACCAGGCTTTACGAGATGGAGTATAAAAAATACCTCGACGAGATCTCTTCCCAGAGAAAGACCATGGTAAGTACCGGCGACCGCTCAGCAAAGATCCGTACCTACAACTGGCCCCAGGGAAGGGTTACCGATCACAGGATCACATTAACACTGTATAACCTCCAGGAGATCATCAATGGCGATGTTCAGGAGTTGATCGATAAATTGCAGCTGGCCGAAAATGCTGAAAGGCTGAAACAGGAACTCAACAAATAATTTTTATAATGACACGTCTGGAACTAATTCAATTGATCAGGGAAAAAGGCTCATTCCTATGTATTGGCCTCGATACTGATCTGGAAAAGATACCTCAACATCTTTTAAAGGAAGAGGATCCGATCTTCGCCTTCAACAAAGCCATCATTGATGCTACACATGAGTTTACAGTGGCATACAAGCCAAATATTGCTTTTTATGAGGCATACGGCTCCAAAGGCTGGGAGAGTCTTGAAAAGACCATCAACTACCTCAAGACCAAAGACGTATTTACCATTGCAGATGCTAAGCGTGGCGATATTGGAAATACTTCCGGACGTTATGCCAAGGCCTTCCTCGAAACCCTCGACTTTGATGCAATTACCGTAGCTCCCTACATGGGACAGGATTCAGTTGGGCCCTTCCTCGACCTGCCAAATAAATGGGTTGTTTTACTTGCCCTAACATCCAACAAGGGTTCCGACGATTTTCAGATGATCAAAACAGGAAGTGGCAAGCTTGTTTATGAAAGAGTCCTTGAGAACTCAGCAAAATGGGGTTCACCCGACAATATGATGTATGTTGTTGGTGCCACCAAGGCAGAGATGCTTTCCGGCATACGCAAGATAATTCCTGATCACTTTCTTCTTGTGCCCGGTGTAGGTGCACAGGGTGGCAGTTTAGAAGAGGCCGCAAAATATGGTCTGAACAAAGATTGTGGCCTGCTTGTAAACTCATCACGTGGGATTATCTATGCAGGAATAGGAGAAGATTTTGGAAATGATGCCAAAGCAGAAGCTAAAGCCTTGCAACTACAAATGGAAAACATCCTGAAATCAGCAGATATTCTATAGAAGTACGGAGTTCGAAGTGCGGAATTCAAAGTTTACCCCCGCTGGCACGAATCTCAACTTCTAAATAATAAGCAATAGGCTTGAAAGTAAAAATTGTCATTCTGAGGTCTTTATAAAGTAAAGGCCGAAGAAACTATTTGTGGTTTAATGCAAATCTGCCAAGTGCATTGCTATCTAATCGCAAGAAAAATGGAAGAGGCAATGCCTGCCCTTTAAAACTCCGCTGACAAGTTATATTTACATGCTATTTGCAAGTTGAATCCGATTCCCCGCTGGCGCGAATCTCACGATTCGTGCCTACATACAGCTTGTCTCCTGACAAGCAATAAATAATATTTGGCAAAAACCTGAGCATTTTAGTGTGACATTTCGCAATTATAGGTACTAATAGATAGAGTTATCTATTTGATTCGAGATGTCTGATAAGTATAAAATGCACGAAAAGGAGAAAGCATACTTTCTCACACTGACTGTTGTAGGATGGATAGATGTGTTTACAAGGAAAAATCACAAGCTTGCTATTGTTAACTCTTTGAAATATTGTCAGAAACACAAAGGACTCGAAATTTTTGCATGGTGCCTAATGCCAAGTCATCTGCATCTGATCGTTCGGTCTGAAGGAAAAAAGGAGCTAACAGATATAATCAGAGATTTTAAAAAATTCACTTCCCGAAAAATTGTATCTCAAATAGAAGAAGAACCTGAAAGTAGAAAGGAATGGATGCTGAGATATTTTGAATATAGCGGGAAACATTTAAAGGCAATCAGGAATTACAAATTCTGGCAAAGTGGCAACCATGCCGAAATCATTTATAGTGCTCGATTCTTTTATAATAAACTGGCATATATTCACAATAATCCTGTCCAGGATATGATTGTTGAAAGACCAGAGGATTACATGTTTAGCTCTGCAAGGAATTATGCAAGTCTTGATGCTCTGATAGATATAATATTGGAATCATCAAAGTTAATTACCTATAATTAACTAAATTTGATAGATGAAAAAAACTTTGCTCATCAGGAGATGAGCAAACAGTACGCACGGATCAGGGAGATCCGCGCGAGCGGGGGCTTTTCATCCTTCGCCAGCGCCTCCGCTAAGTAGCTTGTGCCACCGTTAAAGCTATGGCGACACGCGGTCAGCGCTCGCGGAAGGCTACGGATGATGAAAAGCGAAGGTGAAGCATCCAGCATCCAGTATCAGAGTTTGTTCATCCACCAAAGCTCTCGCAAGAGTGTGAACAAAACAACGCACAAATAAATTGAGATTAGAACAGATCGAATAAGTTCAATTAAAGATCAAGTATCCTCGTCCATCCATAGGTATCGGGCTCTTCACCATATTGTATGGCGCGCAGCCTATTGTAAAGGGCTGTACTCACCGGACCTGCTTCACCATCTCCATAAAAGAATGCTTTTCCGGTTTCCCTGTCGAAGATCTCACGAATCGGTGAAATGATGGCAGCTGTACCGCATGCACCCGCTTCTTCAAAATCGCCCAGTTCTTCAACAGTCACATGGCGCAGCTCTACTTCCATGCCCATATCTGCTGCCAGTTGACGAAGGCTCATATTGGTAATGGAAGGGAGTACTGACTGTGAGTCAGGAGTAATATACTTTTTGCCTTTGATGCCAAAGAAATTAGCAGGACCGGCTTCATCAATGTATTTCTTTTCTTTTGCTTCCAGGAAGATAACAGATGCAAAACCTTCTTCCTTAGCACGGGCTGCAGGCTTCAGACTGGCAGCATAGTTTCCGCCAACTTTGATATGCCCTGTTCCCAATGGCGCACATCGGTCATAATCGCGCACGATCTGCATCCTTACGGGATGAAAACCTTCCTTGAAGTAAGGGCCAACAGGCCCCACAAAGATCATAAACAGATATTCATCGGCAGGCTTCACACCCACCTGTGGGCCGGTACCTATCAATAAAGGCCTGAGATATAAGGCCGCTCCTGTTCCAAATGGAGGAATGTATTTTTGATTCAGTTTTACCACTTTCTCCATCATTTCATTGAAGAGTTCAATAGGTGGTTCGGCCATCATGATGCCTTCGGCGGAACGTTGCATGCGCTTTGCATTTTCTTCCCAACGAAATACCCTGGCCTTGCCATCTACTCCACGGAATACTTTCATTCCTTCAAAAGCCTCCTGTCCATAATGCAGGCAGGTGGCAGCCATGTGCATATTAACATACTCTGAATCACTAACTTCAATTTCACCCCATTTACCATTGCGGTAATAACATCTAACATTAAAATCAGTTTTGAAATAACCGAATGGGAGTGTTCCCCAATTTATATCTTGCATATCTGTGATATTAATAAGTTATGGATTTTGATTGTGGCTAAATTATAAAATATATTCAAGAAAAATGAATATCCGCATTATAAATTCAGTCTAAATACACGCTTTTGTTTGTTCAGGAAAATGCAGCATAAACAGATTAAATTCCATAAAGCAAATTCCAAACCACTGCTGTCCTGGGAAAATTTGCAGACGAGAAGTCAGAAGACAATAGTCAGGAGTCAGAAGAGGGTACGATCCGGGTTTTAGCCCTTCCGCTTCTATCGGCCGCCAAAGGCTTGCCGACGGCGAGGTGCGCAGGGCAGGTTTTGAGTTAATTTGGAAATAAAGAAAACTCACCGAGCTATTCAGGACAGGCTTTTTCTTTGGGCAAGTTGTAGCGCAGCGGAAACAGAGTGGTAAAACAAGTGCTGTAATTTATAGATTCTCTGATAATTAGAGCGGAATCGTAAAACTATAGCTGACACTAATATAACTGTATCCTGACTACTGACTACTGTCTTCTGTATTCTGGCTTCAGAGGGAATTTTTTGAAAAAATTTACATCTGAAAGTGCGACATTTTCCAAAAAGGGGTATTAATAGATATGGAGTAATCCGGAACTACTCAAAACCAACAAAACTCAACATTTACTCAAACAAACTAAAAACGACGATTATGAAATCAATGAACAAGATCATTTTCTTATTACCACTGGTAATATTTATGTTGTATTCAGCTGCCCTTATTGCGCAATGCACAAATTGCAATGGCACTGCCTCCAGTCCCAATCAATTTTCAAGCGCCATTGGAAATTATACCAAAGCAGGCGGATTTGCATCCTTTGCATCCGGATCAAATGTATCTGCATCCGGATACATTTCAACCGGCATAGGCTCAAAAAGCCATGCGATGGGTGATCACTCCATTACCCTTGGAAGCCATCTCAATAGTGTAGCTGATGGTGCCATGCTGATCGGTCGGGGGTTCGGTGAAAATCCGGAAGACCGTCTTCACAATAATAATGAAAACAGCCTGATGATCGGCTTCAACAGCATCTACCCCACCCTGTATGTCGGGCCTTCTCCTTCAAAGAATATAACCGGCCGGGTAGGTATTGGCAATGTGATCAAGCCTCAGGCAAAACTGCATATCTTCTCCGAAGCCGGTGAAACTGCCGGACTTTTTATAGAGCAGGATGATTTCAGGGCCTGCGACCTCTTTCTGGGTACCATGAAATACGGTTTCAGAAGCAGCGACGACCATGGACTTGTATTCAAAACTGCAAAGAACTATGTGTTCGATGAAGGGAAAATTGGAATCGGAACCCACTACCCTGAGTATGACCTTGATGTAAAAGGAGACATCTTTACAAAGGAAATAACAATATTCGACCGTGAAAACTATCAGGATAATATTGAAGGATGGATCCTTCGGTCGGATGCGCAGGGTAAAGCTTACTGGACAGATCCATCATTATTAGACGATGGCGACTGGCTGTTGAAAGACAATACGGCTTACCGCACGGGTGGATCAGTGGGAATAGGAACCAACGAGCCTGTTACGACCCTGGAGTTGAATCACAACCTCTACTCAGGAGGAACTGCAGGCCTCAGCCTGGCCAATGGCAATCTGTATAAATGGTTCATAGGCATGACAGGCGACCGCAGCAGCCTACATGACCTGCTCATCGGCAATTTTGACAATCTGCACAACGGCTTTTCCTCATTCGTGGTTGTAAAACCCAACGGAGATGTGGGAATGGGTACAGCAGAAACCTATGGCTACAAACTGGCCGTTGATGGTGCCATACTCACTGAAGAAGTAACGGTGAAAATGAGCGATAACTGGCCCGATTATGTATTCGATGACAATTACAAGCTGGCATCAGTCAGTTCACTCAAAAGCTATATTGGAGAAAATGGCCACCTGCCGGGTATTCCAACAGCAAACGAGATTACGACTTTTGGGCTGAAAGTGGGTGAAATGCAAAGGCTGCTGCTGGAAAAAGTTGAAGAGCTTACCCTCTACATCATCGGACAGGAAGAAAAGATCCAGAACCTGGAAGCCCGCATTGGAAAACAAGATCAATCAAACTAAATGATCTTAGAATAAAGATGATCAATATTTAAAACAAACCATAAAACCAAATACTATGAAACAATTTTGCATCATCTTATGCATGGCAATCAGCATGCTTACCAACACTGTCAATGCTCAGCAAAAACAGGCTGAATCAAACTCCCTATTTATTAAGTATGACCTTATCAGCCTGATGGGCGACCAGGTTACGACCAGCATGGGCGTAAAACTGGGGATTGAAATCCCGACAGGGGTAAAAACATCTCTGGAAACAGATCTGATGTATATCTTTCCCTGCCAATCCTGCGGAAAGGCTTATACAAGTATTCAAACCTCCTCTACCAATGGGTTTTTAATCAGCAGCAACTACAGGTTTTACCTGTACCAGGGCAAAGCGGCCGGCAGTGGCTTCCATCTGGGGCCACAAATGGAATATCAGTATACGGTTTCCGATTTGGATGAAACCTATGATGAAGGCATAGCGAACACCTACAAAGTATACAGAAACCTCTTTGCTTTGCACGCCCTGGCGGGATACCGGCTTAAAATTGCCGGCCCCCTGTACTTCAATCCTTCTGCGGGTATCGGCATCCGGTATATCAGCAGCTGGAACAAAGGCAAAAAAGGGAACGGATCCGGGCAGTATGAATTTTTCTACAATAAGGATTTTGAATCCGGGTCTAAATTTTTCCCCAGTGTTCTTATCAACTTAAAAATCGGATTAAAACTATAAAATATCATGAAACTAAAAGGACTCTACATACTCATAATACTCTGCATCTCTGAACTTTCAATCACAAACCCATTGACAGCACAGATCTGCGACGACTGGAAATCACAATCAACAGCATACGTGCTTACAGGAAGCACACCAAATGATCCGGATCATTATATCTGGGAAGAAAAATCAAACAATATACAGGGGGTTCACCTTTGTGTACTGAATGCAGACGTGATTCCCATCTACATCCAGCAAAACAATAATTATATCAACTTCACAAGCCGGTTTAGTCCGAGTGCTGCACTGCTGTTTATGCTAAAAATTGAAGTTAACGTGGATGATGGCGGATTTACAAATGTGTATAACGGATCGGCAAAGCAGGACATCGTATGGTATGGATCTTCTGCTGCCTTTGCCAATCCCGGCGACCATAACCTGAAGGTAAGAATAACATTTTTTGACGGAACCATCCGATACCGGGAATATCATGTCAAGGTAATTCCTCCCTCCCAGAAGCTATTTAAAGACAATGCCGGAAATACCTTGCGCAAATGGGAAGGGAATGAGCCCAACAGGCTAAATGCCATTGTATTCTCTGAAGGATTTGATGCATACAATACCAACGGACAGGAAATGTATTATCATGCTGCTGCCGACCTCATCGAATGTTTCAGGAACAACGGATATGATGTTTTTCTTCTCGACAATTGCTTCGGGACCCAGGATATCAGGAACAATGCTGCTGTTTTTGCATCGGCAGTGAATTATATCTCTATGATTTATGGACAGGAACTCATCGTAGCAGGTGGTGTAAGCATGGGAGGGATCATCTCCCGCTATGCCCTTGCAAAAGCCGAAGAGCAAAATGACCCATTGCCTGTACATACCTTCATAGCCATTGATTCTCCGCATCAGGGAGCCATTATATCTGAGCCTTTGCAGAATTTCAAGAAAGCCAACGAAGCAGATGATGAATTTGCCAAACATGCACTCAGCAACAGTGCAGCCCGACAACTCCTTATGTACAATACATATGACCCCAACGGCGGTGTGCATCAAACCTTCTTTAATGAACTAAATAGCCTGAACGGAGACGGATATCCGCATCTGACCCGAAATATAGGTGTATCGTTCTCTACTGACGACCCAAATCCAAATAGCGGTGGATGGTATAAGATCACGTATCATACAGGCCCGTTCAACGGGACCATTAAGACATTCGACCTGACCAATGCTGAAAAACTGGCCGGCAGCTGGTTGCCAAAAGACCTCACCAGCATGTCGCCCATTATCAAGCAGGCAGCTTACTGGTGGCTGCAATTGCTGGTACCCGGGATCACACCCCTGTATTATCCTACAATATCATTTGAGCGCTTCACTGATCCAACTTATATACCCTATTATAGTGCGCTGGACATCCGGAACGGGAATACCATGTTTGATGTTTCCATAGAACCGGAAGAAACCAGCTGGCATGATGTATTGCCGGAAGACATCCTTGAAGATATTGTCAACCAGGTGATCCTCACCGATGAATATTTCCAGAATAAGAATGTAATCGGCCAATGGTCGCTGCGCGGACGAAAGATCGTTGCAGGAAAGAACGTTACAAGTCTGATCCCCCAGGGTAATGTCAAGGTTTTGCCGGGAGGGGAACTGGATATACTCGCTTCAGAAATGATCATGTTAAGGCCCGGATTTTATGCACATTACGGTGCAAGGGCAAATATTGTAGTGGACCCTGACCTGAGTTATGAATGCCTTGACAAGGGTGATAATCCAGGGCCGGAAAAAGCACAAACAACATATGATAAAGTGTTGGTAAATAAAAAATTACTCGGAGAACTGGAAGTCATGCTTTATCCCAATCCTGCGCATGATATGGTACATCTTCAAATACAGCCGGAGCAAACATCCGATCTGAGCATTGATATCTATGATTCATTTTCGAAACTTGTATGGAGCAGAAATATCCCGGCAGGAGAAAACCCGGAAATATATATTGGGCATCTAAAACGCGGAGCCTACATTATGAAAGTGTCAAATGGATTTCAATCAAAAACCTGCAAACTGATCAAGATGTGAAAAACATCAATAGACCAGGTATGATAGGATGACAACGATTACCAGGGCAGGGATCATATTAAGGATCTTCAAACGTTTGATCTCAAGGATATTGATGCCAAGACCAATAAGCAATATACCCCCTGTTGCACTGAGGTCGCTGATAATGACATCGGTAAACTGATCACCAATATATGAGGAAAATAATGTGAGCCCCCCCTGGTATACCAACATCGGAATAGTTGAAAAGATAACACCAATACCCAATGCCGATGCCAGGGCGATGGATGATACTCCATCCATCAATGACTTCATCAAAAGAATATCGTAAGAACCTTCAACGCCCTCCTCTATGGCACCCAGGATGGTCATGGCACCCATACAATAAAGTAGAAAGGCCGTAATCAGGCCATCAGAGAATTTCTCGTTTCCCAGCTTCAAACGTCGTTTCAGTTTCTCACTCCATCGGTTCATGTATTTATCCAGATCAATCCACTCCCCTATCACAGCCCCTAAAACCAGGCTACCGATCACGACCAGGTAATGTTCAGTCTTCAATGACATACTGATGCCCAGCACAAGGGTAAATAAACCCATTACCTGAAAAATGATGGTAATGATCTTTTGCGGAAGCTTCTTATTGAGGAGCAAACCTATAAGGCTGCCAATTATGACTGCAACGACATTAATCAATGTTCCCATAAGCCGTAAAGATACAAAACGCGCCAAAATGTCAGCAAAAGGCTTGTGGCACATGCTTTGATTTTGATGAAATAGTTAACAAAATATAGAACGGATATGCAAAAAGGACAAATAAACGTACAAACAGAAAACATTTTCCCAATCATTAAAAAGTTCCTCTACTCAGACCATGAGATCTTCCTGAGAGAACTGGTTTCAAATGCTGTAGATGCAACACAAAAACTCAAGACCTTATCATCTGTTGGTAAATTTACCGGTGAATTGGGTGATCTCACAATTCAGGTGATCCTCGACAAAAAGGCAGGAACTCTTACAGTGAAGGACAGGGGCATTGGGATGAATGCGGAAGAGATCGACAAATATATCAATCAGATCGCTTTTTCAAGTGCTGAAGAATTTGTAAAAAAATTCAAGACCAAGACTGAAGCAGAAAAAAATGCAATTATCGGTCATTTCGGATTGGGTTTTTATTCAGCATTTATGGTTTCTGATAAAGTTGTCTTGCGTACCAAGACTTTCAAAAAAGGTGGTCAGACAAAAGCCATGCAATGGGAATGTGACGGCAGCCCTGAGTATACGCTGAGCGAAACTGAAAAGGAAGGACGTGGAACAGAAGTAATCCTCTACCTCGACGCAGATTCAAAAGAATTCCTGGAACAAGGCCGGATACAGGGCTTGTTAAACAAATACAGCAAATTCCTCCCTGTACCCATTCAATTCGGAACTGAAAAAGTTACTGAAACTATTGAGGGTGAAAAAGACGAAGATGGCAACGACAAGACCATAGAAGTAGAAAAGCCAAGGATCATCAACAATACTGATCCACTCTGGAAAAAGAAACCTGCCAGTTGCAAGGATGAGGATTATAAGAAGTTCTATCGTGAGCTTTACCCTATGACTTTCGAAGAACCCCTATTCCAAATCCATCTGAACGTAGATTATCCATTTAACCTTACAGGAATATTGTATTTCCCCAAGGTGAAACGAAATGTTGAAATTCAGAAAGACAAGATCCAGCTCTATTGCAACCAGGTTTTTGTAACCGACTCAGTGGAAGGCATCGTACCTGACTTCCTTACGCTTCTGCACGGGGTGATTGACTCACCTGATATCCCACTGAATGTTTCACGCTCATATTTACAGAGCGATGCAAGCGTAAAAAAGATCTCGGGATATATCATGAAAAAGGTATCTGACAAATTGGAGGAGCTTTTCAAGAAAGACCGTGAAGGTTTCGAAAAGAAATGGGATGATATCAGGGTCTTTATTATGTACGGAATGATTACAGAAGAGAAATTCTTCGACAGGGCCCAGAAATTCCTTCTTTACAAAAATAGTGAAGGCAAATACTTCACCAAAAAAGAATACGAAGACCACATCAAAACACAACAAACGGATAAAGACAAGAATCTCATTATTCTTTATGCCAGCGATGTGGAAGAACAGCATGCCTACATTGAGTCAGCCAGAGAAAAAGGATATGATGTAGTGATTCTGGATGGCATCCTCGACAGCCACTTCATCAACAATATGGAGCAGAAAGAACCCAACACCCGCTTTACCCGTGTGGATTCCGATACTGTTGACAAACTCATAAAGAAAGATGAAGAAACGCCCTCGAAACTTGATGATAAACAGAAAGATGAGTTGAAACCTGTTATTGAAAGAAATATCAATCAAGAGAAATTTTCCGTTATATTTGAAAATCTGAGTGAGTCTGATGTACCATTTATGATTACAAGACCGGAATTTATGCGCAGGATGAAAGATATGTCGGCATTGGGTGGTGGCATGATGGGTATGGAAAACTTTCCCGATCAGTCAAACCTGGTTATAAATACAAACCATGCCTTGATGACAAAGATCCTGAACGTGAAGGAAGCCGGGGATCAGGATAAGATCGTAAAACAAGCCTACGACCTGGCACTGCTTTCACAAAATATGCTGAAGGGACCTGCTTTGACTGAATTTGTGAAGCGAAGCATTGAGATGATAGATTAATTCTTAAATATATATACTATGAATTCAAAAACATTAATTGCCGTTGTCATTGTTGGCCTGATCCTGCTATTTGGACTGGTGCTCCTCTTTTCAGGAATCTCAACCTACAACAAAATGGTTAAGCTGGATGAAGGCGTGACCGAAAAATGGGCGCAGGTTGAAAACACTTATCAGCGCCGGGCAGACCTTATCCCCAACCTTGTAAAAACGGTTCGTTCATATGCTGAATATGAGCAGGAAACCCTTACAGAAGTTGTTGAGGCACGATCCAAAGCCACTTCAGTAAACATTGATGCTAACAATCTGAATGCCGCCAACATACAACAATTCCAACAGGCCCAGGAAGGACTCACCTCTGCCCTCTCTAAATTACTCGTTGTGGTAGAAAAATATCCCGACCTGAAGGCAAACCAAAATTATATGGATCTGCAACGTCAGCTGGAAGGCACCGAAAACCGGATCAGCAACGCAAGGATGCAGTTCAATGAGGCAACCAAAAATTATAATTCATATATCAGAAGGTTTTTCCCCCGCATGCTGGCCTCATGGTTTGGATTTGAAGCCAAAACCTATTTTGAGGCAAAAGAAGGTGCAGAAGAAGTCCCCGATGTGGGTGACTATCTAAATTAAAGAGGAGAATATAAGTAAAGCTTGTGGTAAGCCACGAGGTATTATTTGATTAAAAAACCTAAGATGTCAAAATCAGCACAGAACTTTTTCACACGCGAACAGCGTGATGATATCAAACAAGCTATCATGAATGCCGAGCTGGATACCAGCGGTGAGATCAGGGTGCATATTGATTCCAAATGCAAGGGAGAAGTGATGGACCGGGCTTTAGAGGTATTCAAAAAGCTAAAGATAAATGAAACCGAATTACGCAATGGTGTGCTCTTTTACCTGGCTGTAAAGAACAGGAAGTTTGCCATCATCGGAGATGAAGCTATCAATAAAGCAGTGCCTGATGACTTCTGGGAAAAACTTAAACTGAATATGCTGGATGCTTTCAGGGAAGAAAATTTTACGGATGGCCTGATCGATGGTATCACCCAAACAGGTGCATACCTGAAACAATATTTCCCGTATCAAACGAATGATGTAAATGAATTGCCGGATGAAATCTCTTTTGGGGGAAAAAATAATTGATATGAAAACAATAACAGGCAAATTAAAGAGTATTGTTCTTCTGGGTTCCCTTGTTCTTGCCATGCTTGGCCCTGTGGCAGGACAAAATATTCCCGACAGGCCAACACCCCCCAGGCTGGTTGTTGATTACACAGGAATACTTACTCCATCCGAAGCCAATGCACTTGAGCATAAGCTCGTTAGCTTCAATGATACTACTTCCAACCAAATACTTATTGTCATAACGAATGAGCTGTATGGGAATGAAATAGAGGAATTTGCAACAGGAATTGGGCACAAATGGGGGGTTGGACAAAAGGATCTGGACAATGGTGTTGTGATCGTCCTTAAGCCAAAAACAGCGAAAAGTCAGGGTCAGGCATTTATTTCTGTAGGCTATGGACTTGAGGGAGCAATCACAGATATCACTGCCGGGCATATTTATGATTATGAAATGATCCCCTATTTCAAACAAAACAATTATTACGCCGGCCTCGATGCTGCCACAAACGTTTTGATGGCACTTGCGGCAGGCGAATATTCTTCAGATGAATACAACAAAGGAAAGGGTGGTGGATTATGGGCCATAGCCCCAATTATTTTCTTTGTATTTATTTTCATTCTAATTAGTCGAATGTCACGACGATCGAGCACGATCGGCAGCAGAGGCATGTCACCCTGGACAGCCTTTTGGCTAGGCAGTATGATCGGTGGCAGTAGCAGAAGCAGTTGGGGCGGCGGCTCATCCGGTGGTGGCTTCGGCGGTGGAGGTGGAGGCTTTGGTGGCTTCGGCGGCGGTGGCTTCGGCGGTGGCGGTGCCGGTGGAAGCTGGTAAGCCTTTGTCCCTTATTTAGAACCCATAAAAATCACATCATAATTAGGTATTTCAATACCTAAATTGTTGGCGGTTATTCTTTTTCCTTTTATTTTTACCTTTGGTATAATCATCAATGAATTCATATTCATGAAGAAAAAGGAAAACTCAAAGGAAAAGGCTTCACGAAGGGACTTTTTGCGCTCCGGACTCGTGCTTGGCGCAGGAGCTGTGGCAGGCAGCGGCCTGATTGCAGCTTGCAGCGGTAACACTGAAGAAATCGGTGAAACAGTGAAGGTAATGACCACTGACGGGCAACTCGTTGAAGTGGACTCCAATAAACTTACACCGGCAACGGAAGTTGCTGATGCAAACTACGGCGAACTACTCACAATACGCCAGAAACGTGGACGTGAAGGCCTGGTAGGACATCATTGGGTAATGGTCATCGATCTATCACGTTGCAAGAATGCACGCAAATGCATGGAGGCATGCCAGGGGGCACATGAATTAAGGCCAGAGCAGCATCATATCAATGTATTGCAAATGCAGGACAGTGAAGATACTGCTCCCTATTATATGCCAAAGCCTTGTTACCATTGCGACAATCCTCCCTGTACAAAAGTATGTCCTGTTAATGCTACCTTTAAGAGGAAAGATGGCATTGTTCTTATCGATAACCTGCGTTGCATCGGTTGCCGTTTCTGTATTGCTGGCTGCCCATATTCTGCCAGGGTTTTTAACTGGTTCGAACCTGACCTAAGTGAAGAAGAAAAAGAAAGGGTATACGATGTTGAGCTCAACGTGCCTCAAAAGCGGGGAACGATATCCAAATGTCTTTTCAGTGCCGACAGGCTTCGCAAAGGGCAACTCCCCTATTGTGTATCTGCCTGCCCCAATGGTGTTTACTATTTTGGTGATAAGCTTGAAGATTCCGTTACGAACGGAACCACCGGAGAAACTGTTTCTTTCAGTGAACTGCTCAGGGAAAATGCCGGATATACTCAGCACGAAGAATTGGGTACCAAACCCCAGGTTTACTATCTACCTCCCAAAAACAGGAGGTTTCCTTACCAGAAAGAAAACATCTATCTGGAAGGAGATGATCATCATACAACAGAACAGGAATCACATTCAACCCATTAAAAAAATAAAATATGTCTGCTGAAACTACAGATATAGCAAAAACCGGCAGGAGCCTGAAGGAGATCGTTTCCGACCTTCTGAGTCCCATCAGGGATGAGAAGTTCAGAAATAAACTTTGGACCAGGTTACTGGTATTTATCATCCTCGTCGGACTAATGGCCTATATTTATCAATTGTTCACAGGACTGGGAGTAACTGCCATGCGTGATTATTCCTCCTGGGGAATGTATATTGGCCACTTTGTGTTCCTGGTGGCGGTCAGCCTTGTAGGCTCATTGGTCACAGCCATTCTTAAGTTGCTCGACATTAAGTGGGCTGCACCCATTACCAGAATTTCGGAGATCATTGCCGTAGCAGCGGTAGCTTTGGCTGCCATTACTATTGTGGTGGATATGGGCCGTCCCGACAGGGTATTGAATGTTTTTCTTCACGGAAGAATCCAATCGCCCATTGTTTGGGATATCACTGTTGTAAATGTTTATCTCCTTATCAGTGTCATTCTTCTTTACCTGCCCATGATACCGGACATCGCCATCATGCGCGATACACTCACCGACAGGCCTAAGTGGCAACAAAAGATGTATACCGTTCTTGCACTCAACTGGCGAGGAACAGATGAGCAGTGGAAGTTATTGAAACGTTCTATCCGAATGATGTGTATTATCATCATGCCGGTAGCTTTCGCTATTCATACAGTAACCTCATGGCTCTTTGCCGTAAACAGCCGGGCCGGTTGGGACAGTACCATCTTCGGACCTTACTTCGTGGCAGGAGCCTTTATGGTTGGTGCCGCTGCAGTGATTGCAGCCATGTACATATTCGTAAAGGGCCGCCCTGCTTATAAAAAATATATTACCCACAAGCATTTTGATATGATGGGCAGGTTGCTTGTACTCACCGGGCTTATCTACTTATATTTCAATATCAACGAATATCTTGTTCCGGGATATAAAATGCAAAAGCTGGACGGAAAGCATATCATGGATCTCTTTGTCGGGCATGAGGCAGGTCTCTTCTGGGCCACTCAACTATTTGGGATGATTATACCAATCATCCTTTTGATATTCAAACCCTTCAGAAAACCACTCCCGATCTTCATCATTTCATTATTTGTAATCTTCTTCGCCTGGACCAAAAGGATGCTGATCGTGATTCCAACGCTTTTCACGCCCACTTTCCCGATTCAAAATGTACCGGAAAGCTGGCATCATTATATTCCTACATATTATGAGATCGCCATTACCAGTATGACCGTTGCTATTGTACTATTGGTCATCACCTGGTTTACCAAATTTTTTCCCATCATTCCTATCTGGGAGATGGCAAAGGAAAACGGATGCAAAAATCCACATGAAACAGTGGTACTTGACGATATTGAAAAAGATAAAGAATGATCAAAAAAATGAAGATCATGAAAGGGACACATAAGAAGAAATTACTGGCCATAACATTCATATTTAGCAGCTTACTGCTGCTTGCCTCTACTCAATTCCCACCATGGGATGTACCTTCGGAGGCAAATGATGTTGAAAATCCGACGGTGATCGATAAAAAGACACTTGAGGCCGGAAAAGCCTTGTATGATATAAACTGTAAGGCCTGTCATGGTGCCACCGGACTGGGTGATGGTGCTATTCCTTCAGGGGACTTTACCACAAAAGCATTCAATGATCAGACCGACGGAGCCATCTTTTTCAAATTGCAGCAAGGCCGTGGACAGATGCCAAGCTTCAAAACAATAGCAGATGAAGACTTGTGGTACATCATCAATTATGTGCGCAGTTTCGCTGCACCCAAAAAAGAAGTAATCCGCAAAAATGCCACAGTGGTTATGGAATTTGATGAAGGTGATAGTGCTAAATTTGTCACTGCAAAGGTGTATGAAGTATTTGAGAATGGTGAACAAACGCCTGCAAAAGAGATCAAAGTCAACTTCTACATCAAACGCTATTTTGCAGATATGCTTATTGGCGGTAGCAGGAACTATACCAATGAGGAAGGAACAGTATCTGTTTCTTTCCCCGAGGGAATCCCCGGAGAGGAAGGGAAATTGTTGGTCGTTGCAAAAGTTGAAGACTCAGAATTCAACCCTACAGAAATCGTCAGGGAAGTTGCCTGGGGTATTGAAAAAGAGGGCTATTGGAACGAAGACCGTCAATTGTGGAAGGACAATGAACATGTCCCTCTTTGGCTCCTTGCCTCTTATTTTGGCGTAACCGGAGGTATTTTGCTGGCCATTGGCTATGTGCTGATGTTGGTGATGAAAATCCGGAAATTAGGAACAGGAAATTAAGCGTTAAGGCTCAGACAAGTTTATCCACAGAAATAAGTATGAGGATCAACAGCAGGTAAACATTCATCAAAATAAACGCCCTTTTCACCCGGAAAGGCCTATTCTTAAGAATTAGCCGGATCATAGATACAAAAAGACCGGCAGAGAGCATCATAATCAATATGTCAACCAGCCAATGCGCTGTAAAGCACATAAAAGGAAGCATCATACCTGCGATCATGGTACCCAATATCCATACAAATATGATCCTGCGGGTCCTGTACTCATCATAATAAGTAGTTAAGACGGGCAAGCCTGCTTCTTTGTAATCATTTCCATACAACAGCAGAAGCAATATAAAGTGGGGAACCTGCCAAATGTAGATAAAAAAGGCAAGGAACAAGATTGGAGAGGCCATAGCATCACCACCGGCAGCTGTCCATCCGATAATGGGTGGCAGTGCGCCAATAAGGGAACCAATGATAAGGGCGAAAACTGTTTTATACTTTAAGGGTGTATAGATGGCATTGTACCAGAAAAAGGAGAGCCATCCCAATCCCAGGCTAAGCATATTTGTAAAGAAATAAAGGACACAGCTTCCCGCCAGGAATAAGATGGCAATAATGATAAAAGCGGTACTTATGTTCAATCTTCCGGAGGGTATCGGACGCTGGAGTGTACGTTTCATCATGGCATCCGTTTTCCGTTCCTGAACCTGATTCATGGCTGCAGAAGAGGAAGCCAGCAAAAACACACCCAGCGATGCCCACATAGCAGTTAAGTCAATGGTTTCTGCAAACAGAATATATCCTGTAAGTGTACTCAGGGTCACAGCAATGGTGATCCTGACCTTTGAAAGCTCTATAATGGCAGCAAGGATTCCCCCCTTACTCCTGTGATCCTGCATCCGATAATGATTTAATATAGAGGATGATCCTTTCTACATCTTCATCGCTGATCTGATCTTTATAGTTTGGCATAATCCCAACCGAATATCCCTTCACAATCTCTTCGTTAGGTTCATATATTGAGCGACGGAGGTAAGGTTTGTCAACAATAATGGTTTTTTCTTCTCCACCAACCAGAATAATCTTTTCAGCACCATAGAGGTTTTTAAACGTTGAACCAACTAATTTTGAACCATCCGTTGAATGGCATCCAATGCATCCATTGGCCCTGGTAATGTCATACCATACATCTACCTGGTTCATCATGCTATCGGGCGGCAGTGTATACCACTCTTCGTATTCTTCCGGGGAAACTACATCCAGCTTGGTGATCATGTAAGAGTGCCTCAATCCACAATACTCAGCACATAAAATATCATACGATCCTTTTTTCTGAGCAATAAACCACATAAAATTATCACCGCCGGGAACGACATCTTCCTTGATCCTGAAAGCAGGAATATAAAGGCTATGCAAAACATCCACAGAAACGAGGTCTAACTTTACCGGCTTATTGTGGGGTACAACAAGCTTATCACTTTTACGTCCGTTATCATATTCAAAAGTCCAACTCCACATTCTTCCGGTAACGGTGATCTCAATAGCATCGTCAGGAACCTGTTTCATGGGGGCATAACCGATATAACCATACCAGAACATAAGCAATACAAGGACTGTAGGAATGAGGGTCCAGATCAGCTCAAGTAAATTATTACCTTCAATATCCACGGCTTTCGGATGCCGTTTTTTATTATACCGGAAAATAAAGTAGAACATCACAGCGGTAATAGCGATCAGTAAGAAAACTGAACTCCCAATAATCACCATAAATGCATTGTCAACTCCTTCAACAAAATTAGATGCGCCTGAATACATATATTTATCCTCCTATCTGTATGAATAATCAAAGAACAAGATGGCCATGAATGAAATAAAAACGAAGGCCATAATTCCTACAAAAATCCTGAACATCCGATTCTCAAATTTCAGGTGCATAAAATAATACCCAACAAGGTAGGTCTTAATGCTGGCGATCAGCAATGCGATAACCACTGTTAGGTCATGAAAATCAAACTGTGCGATCTCAATGGTTACAAAAGTCATGATCAGCAGATCGATCCAGATCAAGACATTGCTTTTATAGGGTACTACATGTGTTTCGTGCTCACTCATAGCTTTACTATTTAATTAAATACAACAAAGGAAAAAGGAAAATCCATATCACATCCACAAGGTGCCAGTACAATCCACTGTTTTCCAATAAGGTAAAATTTGTAGAAGTCAGCTTTTTCTGATAAATTTTCACAGCCATGATAATCAGGAGTATTGTACCCACAATCACATGCACTCCGTGCAATCCCGTCATGAAATAATATAGATAATAAAACATGGCCTCTCCTTTATCCAGTTCATAAAAATGATCCGTCCCGGGAAACAATCCATGATCGATCTTTGCTCCCCATTCGAAATACTTATTGACCATAAAAGTGGCCGCAAAAGCGACTGTAAGTCCGATAAACATCAGTGATTGTTTGATCTTTCCCAATTGTATGGCAGAGATGGAGAGTGCTACGGTGAGACTGCTTGTCAGCAGTACAACGGTGTTGACGGCCCCCATGATCAGGTCCAGATGACCGGAGCCTGCGTGAAAGGCTTCCGGGTTCATAAATCTGTACACGGCATATACCGCGAACAGGCCTCCGAACAAGATCACCTCTGTGAACAGGAAGAGCCACATGCCCATGCGTGAGCCTTCGTCATCCCTGTGAAGCATCGATGCTCCGTGATCAGTTTGTATTGCATCCATAGACATCAGATATCATTTAATATTTAGCATTTCGCATGGCATAGCATGTTAAATGTTCTTCATTCCATCTTATTTATTATAGACGTATGGTCCCTCGGTAACAGTAGGTGTTTCGTCAAAATTATAAAGTGTCGGCGGTGAATCGGTTTGCCAGTCGAGGGTTTTTCCTCCCCACGGATTCCTTGGTGCTTTTTCACCTTTACGGGCACCCCTGAAGAGGTTTGTTAACATCAATATAAAACCAATGGCAAGAATGAATGAACCAATTGTTGCAGCAACATTCATTGTAGTAAATTCCGGCAGGTAATCATAATAACGGCGGGGCATACCCATCATCCCCACAATGAACAAGGGGAAGTAGAGTGCATTAAACCCAATAAACATGATCAACAAGGCAAAGTTTGCCCTGCGCCTATTATACATTCTACCCCATATTTTAGGAAACCAGTAATGTATGGCCCCGAAAAAGATAAATCCTGTGGAGCCGAACATCACATAATGAAAATGCGCAACCACAAAATAAGTATCATGAACATGCACATCCGTGGCCAGCGAGCCAACAACAAGGCCTGTAAGGCCTCCTATCATGAACTGGAATATAAAGGCAACCACATACCAGAAAGGCGGTTGAAGATCAACAGAACCTTTATACATTGTTGCCACCCAATTAAATACTTTAACACCGGACGGAACAGCAACAAGAAAGGTCAGTAAGGAAAAAACAATAAGAGCAGTCCCGCTCATTCCCGATGTATACATATGATGACCCCAAACGAAGTAACCTACAAATGCAATGGCCAGACTTGAATAAACAATGGCTTTATAGCCAAATATGGATTTCTTCACAAAAGTAGGGATGATCTCCGATACAATACCCATCGCCGGCAATACCATAATATATACAGCCGGATGAGAATAAATCCAGAAAAGGTGCTGATACAGGATCGGGTCTCCCCCGATGGCCGGATCAAAGAACCCAACGCCCAGCACCCTTTCAGCCACAACCATCAGCAGGGTAATTCCAACAACCGGAGTTGCCAGTACCTGAATCCATGATGTAGCATACAAAGCCCAGGGAAATAGCGGCATTCTGAACCAGGTCATGCCCGGGCATCTCATCCTGTGCATGGTAACAATAAAGTTAAGACCTGTCAGGATAGATGAAAAACCAAGAATGAAGGCGGCAAGCACAGCAATGGTTACGTTGGTTCCGGTCTTTACACTATAGGGGGCATAAAAAGTCCAGCCTGTATCAGGTGGGCCTTCGCCAAAAAACAGTGTAGCCAGTGCCATGATCCCTCCGATCACATACAGCCACCACGACACCAAGTTCAGTCGTGGGAAAGCAACATCGGGTGCGCCAATTAGCAATGGAAGCACAAAGTTTCCGAAAATAGCAGGAATCCCCGGGATGATGAACAGAAATATCATGATCACCCCGTGAAGAGTGAACACCCCATTGTACATTTGTGCCGTCATGATGGTTTCTCCGGGAGCGATCAACTCCAGCCGCATGAGCATGCCCAAAAGGAAGGCTACAATGAAAAATCCCAACACCCCCCAGAAATACAATAAGGCAATACGCTTATGGTCGTGAGTAAATATCCAGGAAAAGAGTCCCTTCTTCACATCGTAAAAGCTCACATAATCACGCTCTTGGCTTGCAACGTCCATATCTAATTATTTAAAATTTTTCTTAAATGTCTTGCGTTTGCTGAACAACAGATATATAAAAAATACTGCCACAAAGAAAAAGATGAGGGTAGCAGTTATTTTTGTAATATTCAATACATAGGATTTCTCCTGTGGATCATAAGAGAAACAATATCTCAAAACCTTATTGATTGTTGGTCCTGAGCGGCCTGCTGAGGCCTCAGCAAGGGCCATCTTCAGATCAAAAGGCAGAACATAGGTCCCATAAAGATAGCGGGTAACCTTTGCTTCAGGACTGATGGCCACAATGGCTGCTGCATGAATATAATCTTCACCCTGCTTGATGAAATGATAGCCTATTGTATTTGTCAGTCCGTAAATATTCGCACTATCACCGGTGAGCCACATCCAGGCATCCTCATTGATCTCTTTTTTGACCTGCTTTACATAATTCACCTTTTTGTCGCGGGCCAGTTCAGGCGTTTCTTCAGGGTTAAAACTAACGGTAATCACCTGGTAATCTTTACCAAGTTCAAGATCCATCCTGGTAATGACATCGGCAATGCCGTCGAGCAATGGGCTGCAAATCCCGGGACAGGTATAATATACCAGTACAAGGACAGTTGGTTTATCAATCAGTGATACAAGGGAAACTAATTCACCTTGTTCAGTATTGAATTGCAAATTTGCCGGAAGAATGGTATCCAGTTTTTCATAGATTCCGACCAGTTCGTTCTCTTCTATAAACTGTGCTTGCGCACTTGTAAACAGAATGATGGATAACAGGAGTAAGAAAGTTTTTTTCATTTAATTCGTTGGTTTCAGGTTGTTGTCAACCCAAAAATAATAAAAATTAGCATTAATCCCTGCCTTCAGCGAATATACTTTTTTACTTAATATAAGCAATAAAGTACTTGTTTCCAAAAATATAAAATTATGCAAATGTATAGATGTTTGAGCGCGAATTTAAAATTAAACTAAATAAGGCTTCAGAAAACACCAATAGGAACAGAACAGAAGATTATAAAATAAGTTCTGGTCTTTTCATTAGATATTTGTTAAATTTGTTACTTACTAATCAAAACCTCAAACATGAAGAAACTCTCATTTCTGATCTTAATCCTCCTTTTTATTGCAGCATGCAATAACACTGCTTCCACAGAACAAAGCAATACTGAAAATACAGAGCAGGAGGAGCCCCAGGAAGGGCTTATCGAAATTGCTGCCTTCAAAGTTACAGGCATGCATTGCGAAGCCTGCGAAAAGGCCATTTCCAGTGCACTCCTTGAACTCGATGGTGTAGAAGATGCCAAGGCTTCCTTTGAGCATGGACAGGCAAAAGCAAAATTTGAACCAGCAAAAGTCAGTGTTGACGACCTTAAAGCAGCCATTGAAGGAAAAGGCTATGGTGTAGTCGAAGTTGAGATTATAAAAATGGAAAAACAGGCCGGAGAACCGGGCGAATAAAACTTATAAAAATGAAAAAAATATTCAGTCTGCTACTTATCGTAGCCATTGCAATCAGCTGCATCAATGTTGATGTAGATGAAGATGCCGCAAAAGCCATGGAAGCGGCAAAGAAAACAGCCAAGGTTGAAACCACCGGGGTTCTCATCCATATCACACATGGCAGCGATGATGCCCACAGGGCACTTATGGGCCTGATGATGGCCACCAAGATGGCAGAAGACAAAGACGTAGCCGTTTATCTTGACATCAAAGCCATCGAAATGGTCGTAAAAGACGGAGAGGCAGTTACCTATGGCGATCATTTCCCCCCCTCAAATGAAATGATCAGAAAATTATTGGATGAAGGAGTCAGCATCATGGCATGCCCCGGATGCATGGCAGTAATGGGAATTACAGAGGACATGCTCCTTGAAGGTGTGGTCGTTGCAAACAAAAACAAGTTCTTTAACTTTACAAAAGGCGGCATATTAACACTTGATTATTAGTTGGCAGCCCTGCAGGGCCCACCAATATATGTGTTTTCAGGAATCAGAACTTTTTAATAACAAGATTTCAACAATCAAGTATCTGATTACTTAATTTTATTATTTTTGGGTAACCAAAAAACCAGGATTTGAAGAAGAACATCTTTGCCAGGATTTTTAACTTCTATTACGACGGCTTCAGGAACATGAGCCCGGTCGGCAGAAAGCTTTGGGTCATTATCCTGATCAAGCTGTTCATCATGTTTGCCATTCTTAAGTTGTTCTTCTTTCCTAATTTTCTGAATACCAACTTTGAATCCGATAAGGAGAGAAGTGATCATGTTATAGAACAATTAACTAAAACCAATTAGCACTATGGAAATTGATTATGCATTGGTCGACTGGTCGCGATTGCAGTTCGCAGTGACAGCAATGTTTCACTGGATCTTCGTTCCGCTGACCCTTGGCCTGGCTTTCATTATTGCAATAATGGAGTCAATCTATGTCAAGACAGGCAATCCTGAGTGGAAAAAGATCACCAAATTCTGGATGACATTATTTGGGATCAACTTTGCCATTGGCGTAGCCACCGGGATCATTCTTGAATTTGAATTTGGAACCAACTGGTCGAACTATTCCTGGTTTGTGGGCGACATTTTTGGAGCCCCGCTTGCCATTGAAGGGATCATGGCTTTCTTTATGGAGTCGACCTTTATAGCGATCATGTTCTTTGGATGGAACAAGGTGAGTAAGAACTTCCACCTGGCATCCACCTGGCTGGTTGCCTTTGGCGCCAATCTTTCAGCTTTGTGGATCCTGGTAGCCAATGCCTGGATGCAAAATCCTGTGGGCATGAGGTTTAATCCTGAGACAGCACGTAATGAAATGGTAAATTTCTGGGATGTGCTCTTCTCGCCGGTTGCCATTAACAAATTCTTACATACCATCACTTCCGGCTATGTACTGGCAGCCATCTTTGTAATTGGTATAAGTGCCTGGTACATCCTGAGGAAACGGCATCTGATGTTTGCCAAACGAAGCATTGTGGTTGCGGCAGTCTTCGGGCTGGTCATGTCGCTTCTCAACATCCATGCAGGCGATGAATCCGCCAGGGTAATCGCCAGAGTGCAACCCATGAAATTTGCTGCGATGGAAGGCATGTATGAAGGACAAACAAATGCACCTCTGGTAGCCATTGGATTTATGGAAAAGGTGGATCCCGATACTGAAAATATTGGCGAGCGACAATTTGCATTTTCAATCGAAATCCCTGATATGCTTTCCTATATGGCATTTCTTGAGGCAAATGCCTATGTTCCGGGGATCAAGGATCTTGTCCTTGGATATACCAATAAAGATGGAGATCAGGTCTTATCCTATGCCGAGCGTATGGAAAGAGGCCGGATTGCCATCAAAACCCTCCATGATTTTAAGGAGGCGAAAAACATTGCAGAAAATAGCCAGGGAAATGAAATGCTGCGCATTTCATTTCTTGAAAAAGCTGATTCACTGGGAGCATTGTTCACCAATAAAGAATGGGTTGACAATTACTTCGCCTATTTTGGATATGGCTATTACAACAATGCCAAAGACCTGATCCCAAGTGTTCCTGTTTCCTTCTATTCTTTCCACATCATGGTCATCCTGGCAGGATATTTCTTACTCATTTTCATTTTAGCCCTTATCAATGTGCTGAATGGAAAACTCGAAAGAAGAAAATGGATTCTCTGGGCAGCCATCCTCGGCATTCCGCTGGTTTATATTGCACAACAGGCCGGATGGTTATTGGCTGAAATGGGACGTCAGCCCTGGGTGATCCAGGATCTGATGCCTACTGTGGCAGCAGTAACCAAAAACAGTGTCAGCAATGTACAAATTACATTCTGGCTCTTTGTGGCCACATTTACGATCCTGCTCATAGCAGAGCTGAAGATCATGTTAACGCAAATTAAAAAAGGACCTAAAGAAGAAGGAGGACTATAAGATGTTTGAAACACTATCACAATTAGCTTTACAGCAGTACTGGTGGATCATCGTGTCCCTCCTGGCTGCGATCCTGGTTTTCCTGATGTTCGTTCAGGGTGGGCAAACACTCATCTACTGCCTGGGGAAAACAGAAATGGAACGAACCATTCTTATCAATGCCCTCGGGCGCAAATGGGAATTTACGTTTACAACCCTGGTAACCTTTGGCGGTGCATTCTTTGCTTCTTTCCCGCTCTTCTATGCTACTTCATTCGGAGGTGCTTACTGGGTATGGATGTTAATACTATTTGCATTTATCATACAGGCCGTGTCTTATGAATACAGGACCAAACCAAGCAACTTCCTTGGGAAAAGGACCTATGAAGGATTTCTTTTTGTCAATGGATTGCTCGGAACCGTATTGATAGGAACCGCAGTTGCAACATTCTTCACCGGTTCTCCATTTAAGCTCAAAATGCTCAACCAGGTTGATTGGGAAAGCCCGTATCGCGGACTTGAACTTGCCTTTAACTTTGGCAGGTACCCTGTCTTTGTGAACCTTTCACTCGGACTTGCAGTTTTCTTCCTTGCCAGGGTGCTCGCAATATTGTATTTCATGAATTCAGTTGATGAAGAAAATATAAGCAAAAGGCTGAAGAAGGCCCTGATCAGGAATGCTGCGCCATTCCTGGTATTTTTCCTCTTCTTTGCAGCCAACCTCTTGTTAATGGAAGGCTACGCAGTAGATCCGGAAACAAAAATAGTATCCCTTGAGTCATATAAATACCTGCACAATCTCTTGCAAATGCCGGTCGTGCTTATTATTTTCCTCTTAGGTGTTTTGATGGTGCTTGCCGGAATTGCTAGGCCCCTGATGGCATATGATAAATGCCATACAAAAGGGATCTGGACAGCCGGAATCGGTACAATTCTTACCGTATTTGCACTGTTCCTGGTAGCAGGGTTCAACAATACCGCTTTCTACCCTTCCTACACGGATATACAGAGCTCGCTGACAATAGAGAATTCGTCATCAAGCCATTATACCCTGACGGCCATGAGCTATGTATCCCTGCTGGTACCCTTTGTTATTGCCTACATCTGGTACGCATGGAAAGCCATCAGTAATAAGAAGATCACTACTGCAGAAATGGAAGAAGATGAACACGTTTATTAACAGAAAAAACAGAATACTATGTATACAATGGAAATAATATGGCTCATCCTCTGGCCTGTACTGATATTTGTCAGCTACCGACTGGTGCTTGTAGCCCTTAAGAAGTTTGAGAAAAAAGCCGCGAAATAAATTCTTCAGGATTTAATTTCAGGAATCATTAAAAGCATCAACGCTGCCGTATTCTATATAGATTGCAGTGGTTTTGGTGCTTTTTGTTTAGAGACAAGACAGATGCTGGATGCTTGAAATCTGAAATCTGAAATCTGATATTTGATGTTTGAAGTTTGAAGTTGGGTTCTGGATGCTTGCCTTAGTGATGATATCCTAGTGATTAAATCCTAATGATGATTGGTATTGAAGAATAATCAGTTTAACAATTTAGCCATGTAAGCATGTAAATCACCAATCACGGCGACCGGGAATCGGGACTGGTGAACGGCTAACGCTTACCGGATATTGTCAAAAATAACTTATACACTTAAACCCTCAAACTTATAAATAATAACTCGGCACTTGGAACTCAATTCTGGATGCTGGTAACAAACCACCCCCGTCCCCCGTCCCCCGAACCCCGAACCATTCAACACTGAAACTGGATACGGAGTATCCGGTCGTCTGGCTAATCTATTATATTATATTATTTTATTGTACCTTTAACCCATCTAAACCTGATGTAATTATACAATGAAAAAAACCATCTTTCTCACTGCCATCATTGCCCTGATAAGCCTGAATCTTTCAGCCCAGGCAACAACTAAAACCAGTCAAAAGCCTGACTATGCAAACTACCCTTACTGGATAGAAATGATGCAAGACCCATCCGTAAATTTCTTTGATGTTCAAGAAGCCTTTTACACTTATTGGGACGGGCGGGAAATCACCCGCAGTAGCGGATACAAGCCTTTTAAACGCTGGGAATACAATATGCTTTTCAGAATCAAACCCAATGGAGATCGTTTACCGGAAGATCACGTTTGGAATGAATACCATAAATTCCTGGAACAGAATGATGCAGCCAAATCCCCATCGGGAAACTGGGAGAACCTTGGACCATTCAACATACCAAATGCTAAGGGTTACCAAGGACTTGGCAGGCTCAATGCCATTGCCTTCCACCCTACTGATCCCGACATTATTTTTGCCGGAGCCCCCGCAGGGGGAATGTGGATCACCGAGGACGGCGGACTCACCTGGGTAAGCTATTGCGATAATCTTCCAACCCTGGGCGTTTCATCTATAGCTGTTGATTACAACAATCCGGACATCATTTATATGGGTACAGGCGACCGGGATGCTGGAGACGCCTCAGGCATCGGTGTATTGAAGTCAATCGATGGAGGACAAACATGGGAAACTGCCAATGCAGGAATTTCCAATCTTACTATTAGCCGGATGATCATGCATCCGGGCAATACCTCAATACTCTATATTGCAACATCAGGAGGAATCTATAAAACCACAGATGCCGGACAAAACTGGACACAACAGATTTCAGGAAATTTCAAAGAAATTTTGTTCAAATCAGACGATCCACAAACCTTATTTGCAAGCAAAGGAGGAAATTTTTATAAAACCACCGATGGAGGCGATAATTGGGTACAGATCAACAATGGACTTGTGAGTGGGTCAAGAGGTGTGATCGCAGTCACAGCTGCCAATACAGAAGTAGTGTATTTCCTGCTTTCAACAAGCGATGAATTCAAAGCCCTCTACCGATCAACCGATGCTGGTGACAGCTTCACTGAAATGTCAAATTCACCAAATATCATGAGTTGGGGATGCAATGGTGGTAGCGGTGGCCAGGCATGGTATGATCTCGATATTGCTGCAGACCCTCAAAATGAGAATGTAATATTTGCCGGAGGCGTAAACTGTTTCAAATCAAGTGATGGCGGTGCAACATGGCAAATCAGCTCTCACTGGTGGGGCGATTGTGGTGTCCCTGCCGTACATGCCGACCTGCATGTTCTGGAATACAATCCAGTCGACGGAAAACTTTATGCCGGAAATGACGGAGGAATATACTGGACAGGCAATGGCGGAACAAACTGGACCGTGATCACCGATGGCATGCCCATCAGCCAGGTATATAAAATCGGACAGAGTGCTACTGTTAAAGACATTGTTATAAATGGATATCAGGATAATGGAACATCAACCTATAATGGTGTCGACTGGGACTTTACCCGTGGCGGTGATGGTTTTGAATGCATCATCGACCACCAGGATGCAGCCTACAGCTATGCTTCTTTATACTATGGTAGTGTGGCACGTTATTACAACAATGGATCATCCATGGTGGTATGTGAGGAAGGAGCATATGGTATTGATGAATCAGGTGCATGGGTAACTCCATATATTCTGGATGAAAATGATGCCAATATCATGTTTATTGGCTACAAAAATGTTTGGCGTTGTAACAACGTCAAAGCAGGAAGCAGCCAAATCAGCTGGAAACGCATTTCATATGACCTTGCAGGAAACAACAGTTCAAACATGTCAGTGCTGGAACAATCTCCGGCCAACACCAATATCCTGTATGCCGGAAGAAGCGACAATAAGGTCTTCAGAAGTGATAATGCCCTGGATGACAACCCTGTATGGTTTGATATCACTTCAAATCTGCCAGGATCAGGACAGGCCAATGATATAGAAGCACACCCTTTTAATGAAGATATCGTATATCTGCTTCAGAATGCTGAAGTTTATAGAAGCCTTAACCGGGGAATGAGCTGGGAAAATATCAGCGGATCACTGCCCAATGTAACCAAAACATCCATTATCTTCTATGAAAACAGCAATGAAGGTTTATATGTTGGCTCCGATCTGGGTGTGTTCTATAAGGATGCAGCTATGACCGACTGGATATGGTTCAATGAAGGCCTTCCTGTGGATGCATCCATCAGAGAAATGGAGATCTATTACGACCCAAACAATATAAGTGGAGACGTAATACGTGCAGGTACATACGGACGCGGGCTCTGGAGTTCCGATATGTGGTTTGGGACACCTACCGCAGGTTTTACCAGCAGCGATACCATCATTCCGCCTAATTGTACAGTCGATTTTTTCGATGCATCATTGGGCGTACCACACAACTTCGAATGGACATTTGAAGGGGCAACACCCTTAAATTCAACTGAAAGAGATCCAGTGGGAATCAGTTACATGACAGCAGGAACCTATGCGGTCTCCCTGAAGGTCTGGAATGAACTGGGTGAGGATTCTGTTTATGTCGCAGGATATATTAACGTTAGCGAAGACATTCTTCCTGATGTAGATTTTATGGCAGATGATCAGGCACCTTGCAGCTCACAAATTGTTCGCTTTACGGATCTTACCCTGAATTGTCCGAATAGCTGGGCATGGAATTTCATACCAGATAATATAACTTATAAAGAAGGAACAGATGAGTTTTCTCAAAACCCAGTTGTGAGATTCAATACATCAGGAGTATACACTGTAAGCCTGACTGCTATAAATGCCAACGGACAGGAATTTCTGACCAAAGAAGATTATATTACCATAGGTGGAATGCCACTTCCCTATTATGAAGATTTTGAATCAGGTTCATTTAGCGATGCCGGCTGGAGTGTTGAAAATCCTGATCAGGAAATCACCTGGGACCTTACAACAGTGATCGGAACCAGCCCCGGGAATACAGCCGCATGGGTAAATATTTTTGATTATTACTCCTTCGGCCCCCGCGACTACCTGGTCTCACCTCCAATGGATTTCAGTAACTTTAATACTGTTGGATTAACTTTTGACCATGCTTATGCATACCGGTTCTCACTGCCCGATACGCTTATCGTTTCAGTTTCCGGTGATTGCGGTGATACCTGGACAAGGATCTATTCGGCTCATCTTGATGACCTTGCCACAAGCCCCGAATCAGGAGAATCTTTTGTTCCTCAGTCAGAGAATGACTGGTGTGGGGGAGATTTTGGAATGCCTTGCAACATCCTTGACCTGACCCCATGGGCTGGATTGACGGGTGTTAAAGTCCGCTTTGAAACATTCGGACGATATGGCAACAACATCTATATAGACAACATCCGGATCTCCAATTCTGTTGGAATAGCGGAAACTTCTGATCTGCAAGATGAAATATTCATATATCCAAATCCATCTGAAGGCACATTCAATATCATATTGCCTGAAAGGAGCCTGTCAACTCAAATGAATGTAAGAAATGTAAGCGGTCAGATCCTTCACACAGAAGAAATAAGCAGTGACAGATCCAGCACAAGCTTTGATGCTGCTTCACTTCCTGCAGGAATTTACATTATGAGTTTCATTTCGGATGAAATGAGCGTTGTTAAAAAGATCATTTTACAATAAGTCAAAACAAATGCAGCTTTTTTTTGCACCGGACCTGCAGGGTGAGTATTATACACTCGAAGAACAGGAAGGAAAGCATATTATCAAGGTCCTGAGGATGAAAGCGGGTGACGTCATTCACCTCAGCGATGGCAAAGGAAATCTGCATAAAGCTGAAATTGTTAATGACAATCCAAAACACTGTGAGGTAAAGATCATTGAAACACAGGCAGATTTCGGTAAACGTAATTATCATTTGCATCTGGCAGTTGCCCCGACCAAAAACATCAACCGCTATGAGTGGTTCCTGGAAAAAGCAACTGAAATTGGTTTTGACAGGATATCACCCTTGATATGTGAACGATCAGAACGAAAAGTTGTTAAAAATGACCGTCTGATAAAAGTAATGACTGCAGCAGTAAAACAATCCATTAAGGCATATCACCCTGTATTGGACGAAACACATAAATTTAAAGATTTCATTTCTAAGGATTTCAAAGGCCAGAAATTCATCGCCTATGTTGAGGAAGGTGAACATCCGCCATTGCAATCGCTTTACAAGCAAGGCAATGATATTATAATATTGATTGGGCCCGAAGGGGATTTTAGTCATGAGGAAGTGCAAATGGCCATTGATAATGGCTATAAAACCGTTAGCCTGGGGAAGAGCAGGCTGAGGACGGAAACTGCAGCAGTGGTAGCCTGCCATACCATCGCACTCTTGAACAAAGAATAAAGAAGCGTCTTTCATCCGAATGACTTCGGAACGCAGGAAATATGCAATGTGAATTAAAAATTGATTTTGATGAGGAGATTTTTCGTACTACTACTTTTATCCTGCCTGATGATTGCTCCGGTGCATGCACAAATCAGGATAGCCCTGCTGAAATACAACGGTGGTGGCGACTGGTATGCCAATCCTACATCATTGCCAAACCTGATCAGCTATTGCAATACAAACCTGGGGACAGATATAGATCCGGATTATGCCACTGTTGAAGTGGGCAGCCCTAACATTTTCAATTATCCCTTTGTGCACCTTACTGGCCATGGAAATGTAGTTTTTTCTCCACAGGAAGCTAAAAATTTAAGAGAATACCTTATTTCAGGAGGTTTCCTGCATATTGATGACAACTATGGACTGGATAAATTTATCAGGCCACAGATGAAAAAAGTCTTACCTGAACTCGACTTCGTTGAGCTCCCTTTTGATCATCCCATTTACCATCAAACATATTCATTCCCAAAGGGCTTGCCAAAAATCCATGAGCATGACAAGCTGGCGCCACAAGGCTTCGGTTTGCTTTATGAAGGAAGGCTGATTTGTTTCTACACCTACGAGTGCGACCTGGGCGATGGATGGGAAGATCCCGCGGTACACAAAGACTCAGAAGCCACAAGGCAGAAAGCCTTACAAATGGGAGCAAATATTATCCAATTTGTTTTTACGCAGTAGATCAGGTGTGACCGTTTAGTTTATTTATCCTTATTCTATATTCCTTGTTCCCTGTTCCTTGTTCCCTGTTCCCTGTTCCTTGTTCCTTGTTCCTTGTTCATTATTCCTTGTTCCTCGTTCTTTATTCCTGGTTCCTTATTCCCTGTTCCCT
>CAZASJ010000016.1:0-44851 GCA_964487735.1 uncultured Bacteroidales bacterium
AGGGCCTCTTTGGCCCACAAACAAAAATGCTTGGCTTAAGCCATGACGATCCTGAGATCACTGAGAAAAGCAAGCTCAGATATGATGCATGCATAGTTGTGAACACCGAGATAAAACCCGAAGGGGAAGTAGGGGTGAAGACGGTTTCCGGAGGGAAATATGCTGTATTTCTGCATAAAGGGCCCTATCGCGAACTGTATAAATCGTATAACGATATTTTCAGGAACTGGTTGCCACAAAGCGAAAATGAAATCGGGGATGCCCCACCCATAGAAATCTACCTGAATGATCCCGACAAAGAAAAAGCGGAGGATTTACTTACAGAGATCTGTATTCCATTAAAATAAATTGAAATAAAAAAGGGAACGGGATATGAGAAATTCATATTCCAGTTCCCTCTCTTAGAAGGAGAATTATATTCCTCTATTCTTTCTTGGCAACATCGGCACCGCCGTCTTCATCTTCGTCGTCAGTGTTCAAACCTTTCTTGAATTCACGTGTTCCGCGTCCGATGCCTTTCATCAGTTCGGGGATCTTCTTACCACCAAAAAGTAAAAGTACTACTACCACAATGAGAACAATTTGCCAGGTGCCGGGCATGCCAAGCAGGATCGATAAGTTTATCATGTCAGTAAAATTTATTATTGCAAATATAGTAAAGAAATAATAAACCCTGTTCAAGATAATGTAGCCTGCCTGATAATATCAATTCCTAGCAGGATTCCAGTACTGATTCCCGGTCCCCGGGATCGAGGATCCACAAAAAACAATGGAATCAAGCATTTCTGGTTTTTCGGGATATCCGGGATCTGGTATCCGGTACACATCAACATAAGGAAATAATGTATAATTTTGAGCAACCAAATAATGAACTGAATATCTAAGCTAAAAAAGCACGCATTATGAAAAAGATCTGCTTATTGTTTTTTGCCGGATTGATCCTTCTTAACATTAATATTAAAGCCCAGGAGGTGCAAGATGTGCCCCTTTGGAAAAAGATGCATTACCTCAGCGAGGAAGAAATGAAGCTCCCTCATGACAACATGAGGAGTTTTTATCCAACCGATCCACCGGTTCACCCCGTGAGGATGGTAGCAGAATATGAGCAGATGCAGAGTGTGCTGGTGAGATATCCCTTCGGGATCCCGACATCCCTTATTGTTGAAATGTCGCAAGATTGCCATGTAACAACCATTGTAGCCAACCAGAGTCAGCAAAACTCCGTTACGAATATTTACCAGGGAAGCGGAGCGAATATGGATAATATAGAGTTCATACAAGCTCCCTCCGATTCGTATTGGACCCGGGATTACGGTCCATGGTTTGTGATCGACGGAAATGGTGATTTCGGCGTTTGCAACTATCCGTATAACCGCCCAAGGCCAAACGATGATGATATTCCTATAGCAGTAGCAAACTATTTAGGGATCGATCTTTATGGTATGCCACTCGAGCATACAGGGGGTAATTATATGTGTTCAGGAAAAACCCAGGCATCTTCCACTGACCTTGTGTGGGAAGAAAACCTGAGTATGTCGCATCAGGAAATCCAGGATATGGTGGACGACTATCTGGGCATTGATCAATACCATGTGCTTCCTGATCCTCTCGGAGAATACATCAAGCATATCGATTGCTGGGGAAAATTCCTGGGTCCGAATAAAGTGCTGATCGGCTCAGTTTTGGAGAACGACCCGCGATATGATGACTTTGAATATGTAGCTGATTATTTTGCGAATACCAACAGCGATTGGGGTGTTCCTTATGAGGTGTTCAGGGTATATACACCTGGCTATTATCCAAACACTCCCTATACAAATTCACTCATTCTCAATAAAAAGGTATTTGTTCCTATTACCGGAAGTACATATGACGCAGGGGCACTTGTTGCCTACGAAAATGCCATGCCTGGTTATGAGGTTATTGGTGTGATGTACGATGGCTGGGAAAATACAGATGCCCTGCATTGCCGTACAAAAGGAATTGCAGATATTGAAATGCTGCACATCAACCATAACCCTATCCTGGGGAATGTGCAAATGCTGGATGAATATAACATCATGGCTTCGTTCACCAATTATAGCGGTGCGAACCTGATCTCCGATTCCCTTCTGGTGTATTACCAGGTGGATGGAGGAGCATTTCAATCTGTTCAAATGGTACAGCAGATAGGAAGTGTTTATTCTGGAAGCATTCCTTATGTGGAAGAGGGTAGTGTTGTTGGTTATTATGTACACGGAGCGGATGAATCAGGGCGAAGTACCAGCCATCCGCTGATAGGTGCTCCGGATCCGCATGAATTTACAGTTGTTCAGTATCTCCCCGGCCTTTTGGTTGAGCCGGATACATTGTTATTTGAGGAAGTTACCCAGGCTGTTGAAGGCCTCAAAGTAAGGATATACCCGGAGGGGGATGAAGATGTGATCATTGAAAGCATCAACCAGGAAGAATTTGATGAGTTTTACTGGTATTCGGAGCCTGAAATCACTTTCCCATATGATCTTCCGGCCGGAGATTCCCTGATCCTGACGGTCTATGTTGATGTGCCGCTTGATCAATTATTGGGATATGTTCAGGATACAATGTTTGTGGAATGTGCAGCTGATGATTATGAAGTTCTGATCATCGTCAATGATGATATTCTTTCGCAGGGCATTGCCGAACCTTCCAAGCCGGGCATCCATTCAGTATACCCCAACCCTTTCGGTCAATACGTAAATATTGTGGTGGATATTCCGCAAGACGGCCATGCACTGGTATATGTGCTGGATAACCGTGGGAATATGCTTACGACCCTTGCTGATAGGAATTTTACAGCCGGCGAACACAAAATGCAATGGAATGGCTTCAATGAAAATGGACAGGAATGCCCTACAGGAATCTATCACCTGATTGTAAAAACCGGGCAGGCAATTGGAACTTCCAGAATGATAAAAATGTAGCTTTAAGTAAGAGAATCTATTTCTCCTCTTTGGGCAATTCGATCTTTTCAATGATCTCTTCTATCTTGAAGGGTTTAGCGATGTATGCATCCATTCCTTCCGACAGGCAATACTCGGCATCCTGACCCAGTATATTTGCAGTGAGCGCTACGATGCGGGTTCTCTTCCGCTCAGGGTTTGATTTTTCAAACTCTCTGATCATGCGTGTAACTTCAATACCATCCACTTCAGGCATCTGAATATCCATTAATATGACATCATAGTTCTTTTTATTGTAGCAGTTCCACGCTTCAATACCATTCACCGCAAGGTCCACCTCATGTCCCAGGTTTTCAAGGTTGATCATGGTGATCTTTTGGTTTACAACATTGTCTTCGGCCAGCAGTATGTTGTATTTTCTTGTTGCTTTACGATTGGGTTTAAACACTTTTTTAACTTCAGGTACTTCATCGGTTTTAGCAAAGGGAATGGATATTTTAAATTGTGTACCCTTATTCAATTCACTGCTGGCTTCAATGGTTCCTTTCATCAAAACAATTAATTTATACACGATGTTTCATCCGAGCCCTGTTCATCCGTATTTTCTGCTTATCGAAATATCGGATTGTGAATATTCGGCAAACATATCTTTTATTTTATGATTAGGAATACCAATGCCGGTGTCGGTCACTAAAATTTCCACTAAATATTTTTTGGCATATTCCCTTTTTATTGCTGCCTCGAGTGTAATACTCCCTTCATCGGTGAATTTTACAGCATTGGACAATAGATTAACCAGGATCTGTTTCAGTCTTAATTCATCGCCAGAAACATAATCAGGGATTCGGGGGTGTATACTAAGAAACAGGTTAATGTCCTTTTCTTTGGCATTTTGAATGTATGTGTTTACGCTTTCTGAGAGTGTTTTCCTCAGGCTGAACGGATAGGCTTCAATCTCTATCTTACCCGCCTCAATTTTTGAAAGATCGAGAATTTCATTTACGATGGATAAAAGGTTATTTGCCGAAATGTTAATGATATCAAGTAATTCAGACTGCTTCTCGTCAACCTTGGTATTTTCCAGCAGTTGTGACGAGCTGGTGATGCCGCCAAGCATGGTACGTATCTCGTGGCTCATCTTTGCCAGGAAGAAAGTTTTTGATTCGGTTGCCTTTTCGGCCTTATCCTTTGCTTCAACCATCTCTTTTTCTGCACGTACCCGCTCACTGATATTCCTTACAATGGCCTGAACATATCTCTTCCCTTCAAGATGAATCATATTGAGGGCTACTTCCGCATCAAAAAGACTGCCATCCTTTTTGCTGTGTTGCCAGTAGAATCGCTGAGGTTTTCCCTTATAGCACTCTTCGATAAAGAATATTGCTTTCTCTTTTGAGCTTTTACCGTCGGGTTGTGTTTTGGGTGAAAAATCATATGGTGGATGGCCAATGATATCTTCCCTCTTGCATTCAAAAATTTCCAGGGTTTTATCATTGCAATCGGTAAAGATCTTATGGTTCATCAAAAAGATGGCATCATTGGCCTGGGAAAACAACGATTTATATTTTTCTTCACTGACGCTAAGTTCAATCAGTGTGTTTTTGAGAATGCTACGTTGCTTTTGAAGGATCTTGTTTGCCCTTCGTTGATTGTACAATCTGGAAAGAACAAGCACAACAGTGATCAATGCCAATACCAGAATAATGATCACAAACCAACGTGTGTATTTCTCAACTGTTCGGTCGACTTCTATACTGTTAATATTTATTTCATACTTGAGGAATGCATTTCTGATCTCTGTTTTGGCTATAGCATCGCTTAAGTCTTTATTAAAGATCGAATCCTTCATTTCACCGAACTTTATGTAATAATCAAAAGCAGTATGAATGTTATCAGTGCTTACATAAAGGCCTGACAGTAATTTATAACTGTCTCTTAGGATTTCTAAGAAGTGATGCTCCCGGGCGATTGAAATTGCTGAATTTATCAGGCTGATGGCTTTGTTTTTCTCTTTTAAGTTGATATAAACCTCTGCAGTTGACAAATAGGATCCTGCAAGCTCTTTATAACTGCTTTTTTCCTGAAAAATACTCCTTGCCAGATCATATTCTGCAAGGGCTCTTTTAAAATCGCTTTCTTGTTTATACAGGTCGCCCATTTTCAGGTGAAGCTTTCCAACCAGCCTTTGGCTCTTTAATGATTCATTAATAAGAACAGCACGTCTGTAGAAATCCAGGGCAAGGCTTATATCACTGCGAAAAGCAAATACATCCCCAATGTTGGTATATGTTTCAGCAATCATCTTCTGACTTAAGCCTTCAGCCGGCAGGTCAAGTACATCATTGAAATATTGGATGGCCTGGTCATGATCATCCATGCTGGCGTAAGTCTTCCCGGCATTATTGTAAGTCATTGCCAGCCCTTCAATATTATTATTTTCTGAATAATATTTTTCCGCTTCTGTATAGTTTTGAAGAGCCAGGTTATAGATTCCCAGTTTACAATATACCCTGCCAATATTATTCAGGCATTTGCCAATAAAATCAGTATCATAATTATCAAGGCAGGAGTTCAGGGCATTAGAATAAGATTCCAGTGATTTATCATAAATACCCATATAGAAATACACATGGCCCATGGAAGTGGAAATGTTGGCCATAGCTTGCCGGTCATCTAAAGCAGCAGCCAACGATAGCGCCTGATAGGCAGAGCTGAGGGCTTGATTTGGGGATGAACACTTTTCAGCGGAAATAAGTTTTTGATAGATAGCCAGAGAATCCCTGGCTGTTGATGAATGCTGTAGTTGGAGAACAAGACTATCAGAATTATTGGATGCAAATCCGGTACAGGGATGAAGGCCCCATACCAATAGCAGTATCAAAAGGAAATGATGAAGTTGGATCCTGTCCATGAATCTGCTTTTTACCATTCAGGGGTGCTGAAAGTATTTTAACAAATATAAGAATAATCAGCTTCACTTAACTTTCCTGTGGGGGATAAAAAAAACCTCCCGATTATGAAGCGGGAGGTTTTTTATAAATTGACGTAAATAACTTAGTTGCAGTTTAAAACAGTTGTTCGCTGGTAAATTGCAGCATCCACATTTGGTCCGCTGGTAACATTGCCATAAGCTTCGCAAGCTTTAGTTATATCGCCTTTTCCTTCGTAAGCACGTCCTTGCTCAAAAAAGAGAAGTGATTTGTCGCCATCTGATTTTATGCCGAGCTCTGTAGCCTTAATGGCTTCATCCCAATTGCCAAGATTATTGTTTGACAGGGCCATGTAGTAGTGAGCATTTGCTTCCTGGTAGTTGTACTCAAGGCATTTTTTGGCCATCATCGATGCTTCTCTGTAGTTCTTTTCCTGAATGGCCTCTCCACTTACCTTCAGGAAATAATTGGCGGCAAGCGTTTTTGATTTTTCTACAACATCATCCGTTCCACCCAGTTCAATGACTTTCTTTACGGCTTCTTCCATTTCAACGCTTTGTTCGGTCTTATTGAAACAAATGGCCAACCCGTAATAAGCTTTGAAATATTCAGGATTATACTCAAGTGATTTAGTGAAGTCGGCTATGGCCTTAGCATATTTCTTATTTCTGTAAAGGCCGTTGCCCTTGGCAGCATAAGTTGTGGAAATGTATCCGCTTGCTTTTTCAGCCATGTCCGGGTTGCCGATTAGCTTGGCATATTCTGATGAAAGTGTAAACAATGATATGGCTGTATCAAATGTCTTTTCTTTATATGCATCGATCCCAAGTTTTAAATACAAACTGGAAATCTGTGTTTCTGCTTTAATTTTCAAGCCTTCTCCAACCTCACCCAGTTCAGCACAAATATCAGCACACTCCTGGTAGGAGGCTATAGCTTTCATTACTTTGTTTTCTTTGGTCAGGCTGATTCCGTCATTATAGGCTTCTCCTGCATCGTTCAAATCCTGGGCTGAAAGGCCGAGTGTAAGAACAAAGAAGAAAGCAGACAGGATAATAGATAATTTTTTCATGATACTTTTCAATTTTATTAATGATTTTAGTCTTAACGAACTTATATGGAATACATTGTATATAAAGGGGTGCAAATTTATAAATCTTAGCTGAATATGCAAGCATCATGCCGAATTGATGATAAAATCATAAATTTGATATGTAGGACAATCTAACTAAATACATGAATTCATGAAAAAAGGATTAAGGTTAATTTTTCTAAGTATTCTGTTCACAGCTATAAGTAATGGGCTGTTCTCACAGGAAAAACCAAATGAAATTTATGCCGGATGGAGTCCCGGAATTTTAGGTTATCAGGTATTTTATGAGATCAGCCTGGATTTGGTCGATGATATTTTTTCTGCTTTGGGTGCCAGCAGCACAACTGAAAAAACAGGCGGAACAGGAATCATCTACTTAGGCTACGGACGCTTTGTGAATGCTTGGCTTAAGGTAGGCTTAAATGGGTCTTATGTGAGCTATACAAATACAAAGGAATATATAAAGAATGGTGAGACCGTAAAAAGTGTAAAGTGGCGGGATGCCTTTATGAGCGGAATGATCAGGGCCGACTTTCATTACGTGAAAAAAGAAAATGTAAGCATGTATTCAGGCCTTGCAGCAGGAGTATCCTTCACAAGCTCAAAAACCTTGAGTGGTGAAACAAACTTCGAACTGGATAATAATACACTTTTTGCATTCCATATAAATGCTTTTGGCATCAGGTTCGGCAAATCCCTTGGATTCTTCTTCGAGGCCGGATTTGGATACAACGGAATGTTAAATGCAGGCGTAAATTATAGGCTCTAAGCTTCTATCCATGCGGCGATCTCTGCCGGGCTCAGTGCAGGGATGTCAAGCTTTTTCTTCTTTCTGAGGCCGTTCAAGTCATTAACCAGCTTATTTGGGTTTGCTTCTTTAAGGCCGGCGATGGTTTCAAATCCTTTTTCACGCAAAATGGGAATCCAGGCTTCCGGGATGCCAAGTGCAAGGAAATCACTGTCAGAAGAAGTTTCTGCCTTCTTTTCCGGTCGCATCTGTGGGAAGAACAGCACATCCTGAATGGAATCGGAATTTGTCATGATCATGGATAAGCGGTCAATGCCGATGCCAAGACCTGCGGTAGGAGGCATGCCATATTCCAATGCTCTCAGAAAATCTTCATCCAGTACCATGGATTCAGAATCTCCTCTCTTTCCCAGCTCAAGTTGGTCTTCAAAACGCTTGCGCTGATCTATAGGGTCATTCAATTCACTGAAGGCATTGCAAAGTTCTTTTCCATTGCAAATCGCTTCAAAACGTTCAACCAAACCCTCTTCAGTCCGGTGTTTTTTTGCCAGTGGCGACATCTCAACCGGATAATCTGTAATGAATGTTGGTTGAATGAGCTTGGCTTCGCAGGTTTCTCCGAAAATTTCATCGATAAGCTTGCCTTTTCCCATGCTCGGGTCTGTCTCAACCCCAAGTTTTGTGGCGGTGGCTCTTAGTTCGGCTTCGTCCATTTCAGAGATGTCGATTCCTGTATATTCTTTGATCACTCCAAGCATGGTAAACCTATTCCATGGACGCTTAAAGTCGATGATATTTTTCCCTACCTGAATTTTAGTGGTTCCGTGGAGGTCGAGGGCGATCTTTTCAACCATTTCCTCCACAAGGTTCATCATCCACTCATAATCCTTATAAGCAACATAGAGTTCCATCTGTGTAAATTCAGGATTGTGAAAACGGCTCATACCTTCATTCCTGAAATCCTTGCTGAATTCATATACACCATCGTAACCACCAACAATTAGTCTTTTGAGATACAGCTCATTAGCAATACGCAAATAAAGCGTCATGTCGAGGCTGTTATGATGTGTCTTGAACGGACGTGCGGCAGCACCCCCGTACAAAGGCTGAAGGATAGGGGTTTCAACTTCAAGGTATCCCTTTTCATCCAGATATGAGCGCATGGAGTTGATAAGCTTGGCCCTGCTTTTAAATGTATCCCTTACCTCAGGATTTACAATAAGGTCGAGATAACGCTGGCGGTATCGTTGCTCGGGATCCGTAAAGGCATCCCATACCTTATCATCTTTTTCCTTTACAACAGGAAGAGGTTTCAGGGATTTACTCAGCAATTTATATTCCTTCACATGGATGGTCGTTTCGCCCATCTGGGTAGTGAATACAAAACCTTTCACACCAATAATATCACCAATGTCAAGCAAACGCTTAAATACGATGTTGTACATGCTTTTATCTTCTCCGGGGCAGATGTCATCCCTTTTAAAATACAGCTGGATCTTTCCACCTTCATCCTGCAATTCAACGAATGCAGCAGCACCCATAATCCTGCGGCCCATGATCCTGCCGGCGATGCTGATATCCTGGAAGAGGCTTTCATCAGCCGGAAATTTATCCAGTATCTCTGAAGTTGTGGCAGTTATTTCATAGGTTTCTGCCGGATAAGGGTTGATGCCTAAGGCGGCAAGCTCCTTTAAAGAGTTCCTGCGTATTTGTTCCTGTTCGCTTAATGGATGGCTCATTTTTGAAAATTTTTGCAAAGATAGTATTTTATGGTACGAGGTGCGAGTTGTGAGGTGCCGGGTTTTATTTTGATCATGCCTGAATAGCGTTGACCGCAAATGTCAACTATCATGAAAACAGATTTACATTTATTCGCAAGCATCCAGCATCCAGCATCCAGCATCCAGTATCCAGTATCCAGCATCCAGTATCCAGTATCCATCTTTTTCCTAATTTTGCGCTTGCAAGATGAAAGAAAAAAGAAAAAGACAAAAGCCGGATTGGCTCAAGATAAAAGTTCCGGCAGGAAAGCAATACCTCAGCGTAAAAGCGATCGTGGACAGTCACAAATTGCATACGATCTGCACCAGCGGCAATTGCCCCAATATGTGTGATTGCTGGGAGCGGGGAACCGCAACACTGATGATTCTTGGAGATATTTGTACGCGTTCATGTAAATTTTGCAACGTTAAAACCGGAAAGCCATTGCCTGCCGACCTTGATGAACCCAAGAGGGTGGCGGAATCGGTCCGGCTGATGGGCCTGAAACATTGCGTACTTACTTCCGTGGACCGTGATGACCTGGAAGATGGCGGGGCCGGAATATGGGCAGACACCATTCGGGCCATAAAAGAAAAGAATCCGGGAACAAGCATTGAAACGCTAATCCCGGACTTTCAGGGGAGAAAAGATCTTATCCAAATAGTGATTGATGCAGGCCCTGAAATAATATCTCATAACCTGGAAACAGTCAGAAGACTTACTCCCCTGGTCAGAAGCGTGGCATCTTACGACAGAAGTCTTGAAGTGATCCGTATTATCTCGGAAGCAGGGATCAGGGCTAAATCTGGAATTATGACCGGCCTGGGCGAAACAGCTGAAGAAATACTCGAATCAATGGATGATCTGAGGGAAGCAGGCTGTGAAGTATTTACCCTTGGACAATATCTTCAGCCGAGCAAAGAACATCTTCCGGTGCATTCATTTACCACTCCTGAGGAATTTGAATCTTTTCGTATTTCCGGATTGGAAAAAGGGTTCAGACATGTTGAAAGCCAGCCCCTGGTGAGGTCGTCCTATAAAGCTGAAAAACACATTCTCTAATTGGAGTTCATGAGCAAAGAAATTAAATACATCGACCTTGGCAGGATCGCTTATGCTGAAGCCTGGGAACTGCAGGAAGAAAAGTTTCAGGCTATTCTCCAGGCTAAAAAAGTCGGAGGAGATGCGAATGAAGCAAATTATCTTTTGTTCTGCGAGCATGAACCTGTATACACATTGGGCAAGAGCGGTTCGGAAAGCAATCTGCTGTTAAATGATCAGTCTTTGAAGGAAAAAGGAGTTTCTTTTTTTAAGACCAACAGGGGCGGAGATATAACCTATCATGGTCCAGGGCAGATTGTGGGTTATCCCATCCTCGACCTGGAAGAATTTGGGATGGGCATCAGAAAATACATCGAATTGCTCGAAGAATCAATCATTATCCTGCTTCAGAAATATAAAATTGAGGCCTCCAGAATGGACGGGGCAAGTGGTGTATGGCTTGATGCCGGGAACCCCCTGCGGGCAAGAAAGATCTGTGCCATTGGTGTGCGATCAAGCCGTTTTGTCACCATGCATGGTTTTGCATTTAATGTGAATACTGACCTTAGCTATTTCAATAATATAAACCCCTGTGGTTTTGTCGATAAAGGTGTTACTTCTTTGGAAAAGGAGCTGGGTACAAGCCAGGATATCGAAAAAATAAAGTTTGAACTGAAGGAAATACTAACAGGCCTTATTCGTGGCAATTAACGAAGTACTTCTTTTAAGACCTCATAGGATTTAATATTCCCGAGTCCACTAAGGTGAATCTGGTAATAAATCAATAAAGCACTCAGCAGTTGCGACCTTGAATCATAATTCAGCACCACTTTCTCCAATTCACCTGCTCCGATCAATGACAGGGCATACATGTTTCTGCTTTGAGGCGGATCAAGATGGTCGGGATGTGCAGGACGATGACCACTGAATTTTCCTTCGCGTAAATCAAAGTATGATTCATCCCTTTCGGGCTTTCCCTGTGGATAAAAGCCAAGATAACGGCTCAACTTTATGAGCAGATAAAGATGAAAGTTTTCTATTCCATCTTCCTGCATATCGAAAAGGTGGAGTGATGATGCCAGGAATTCAAACATTTCTGCATCGGCCTCGCCTTCTTTAACGGATTTTAATAATAATTCGGAAAGAAATATTGCGATCATGCTTTTGAGAAGGTGTGAAGAAATAGAATGGAATGGTTCAGCTACCTCCACTTCCCTGATGTGCTGCAGTTCGTTCTTTTCCCGATGGTAAACCACCATATTTAACAAGGTCAGCGGCTGAAAATTGCTACTTCTCATTGAAGAGCGTTTTGATCGTGCACCTTTTACAAGGTATGACTGCAATCCGAAAACCTCCGTATATATTTTAACAATAAGACTACTATCGGAATATTTTATTTGATGGAAAACAATTCCCCTTGTCTTTTGCAGCATCTTGCTAAGATAAAGGAAATGGATTAGTTAATAATAAGGATTTTTGTAACAGCTGTTTCTGAGCCATCTTCGGTTGATGCGAATACGATGTATACACCGGGTTTTGCTTTCCTGCCATCAAAGTTCCTTGCGTTCCATACAGCCTGCCCGCCTTCCGAGCGGGTTGAATAGATCAGGGTTCCGTTGATATCGGTGATCTTGATATCAGAATCTTTCATCAGGCCTTTGACAGCGATATAGCCATCGTAACCATCCTTAACAGGATTTGGATAAGCATAAACATCGGAATAGTCTTCGGTGGGTGCCGATGCTGTGCCTTTATAAGCGATGACGCCGTTTGATGTAGCAATGAATACCTCGCCATCGGCATCAATCACGATGTCGATCACCTGGTTTGAAAACAAAGGGCTGTTATCTTCAGTAAAATGATAAATCTGCTCCGAACCGTCAGCGGAAAGAAGAAATACACCCGAACGCTCTGTGCCAATCCATTTCCGATTGTTGCCATCAATGGCAATGGCTGAAACGACCTCTGTTTTGAGCAGGTATTGTACATATCCATCATAATCGACCAATGGACGTACGCAATCATAATCATTTGATGTTAACATTGTTGAAGGGGAATAAAAAATACCGATCCCCTCATCCGTTCCTATCCATACTTCACCGTCCTGGTCCTGCGCAATGCTGAAAACATTGGTTCCTGGAATGTTTCCCACACCTGTTTCAGCACGCAATAACCTTAATTGATCTCCTGGCGGATTTTTCTCGTTATAGACTGCCATATAATTGGGATTGCTGTTGGTATGCCTGAAAAGGATCCATTTCTGGTCGTAGGAATCAACAAAGAGATCACGGCAATCGACAGAAGAAGCGCTTCCCCCGAGGCTGTATGATGCCCAGCTTCCATCAATTTTCTTTTCAGCCAGCAATTTTTCAGCTCCTGAACACAATGCCCATAAGCTGTTATCGGAGTCGAAACCCAGTCCAACTACAGCAATGGTTCCTGCAGCTTCCCATAATTGCAACTCACTGTTTTCTTCATTAAAACTATTTGTAAACTCATCCTCTGTTACTTCAAGCAGGCCAACCTCATTCCTGAATACACCAAGGTATGCCTGAGCGTTGTTCAGTGGATTAATGGCTACAGTAACAATGTCACGTATGTTCTGCAACTCTGAATAAGATGTGGCGTTAAAATTTTTCCAATTATCATTATGGAACCTGAAGGCTCCACTAAAGGAATATTGGGGATTCCATGTATTTGTATATCCACCGGGGGCAATCCATACATAGTTTCCTGCCGAGCCCATTGAAAAAACATCGGCAGTCACGGGTCCTCCCGGATTGATCGACATGTTTACAAAACCTTCGTTAGATGATTTGACAAGGCCTGCATTATTGTCAGCGATCCACACATCTCCATCAATGCTGTAAATGGCATCATTCATAACGGGTGTTCCCGGATTATAGGTGTAAATGACATAATCCTGTCCAAGCTCTTCGTTATACACTAATCCATTGTATTTTATAGCAATAACCAATTTCCCATTCGTAGCATTGATGCTGTTTACGGAGTGTGAAATGTTGGGTATAAATGAATGCCATCCATTGCCATCATAATAAAATACGCTATCCTGGTCAATGTTGCCACCCGCCATGAGGTTGACAAAAATATTCCCGGCAAATGACTCAATGAGATTGTAACCACTGTGTGGATAGGGCGCATCCATCATTTTATTCCATGCCGAGTAGTCGGCATGATTGGGATGTGATAGAGAAGCATAATAAATGCCATTTTCGGTGGCTGCAAAATAGGCTGTATCGTTATGGGTAAAATCATAAACATTGATCTGGTTTCCCTGTGGACCGATATACCAGGTATCGAAGATCTCTTCTTTCACTACATCAAGAACCACAATGCCAAATCCACATGATAAATAAGCATAATCTCCCATGAAAGAAACTTTATTGATCACCTTATTTCCCAGGATTGGTTTCCTTTTAATGTCAGGAACATTGATGATATAATTGCCCTTAAAGAGGTCAATATTGGTATTGGTATAGGCCAGCACAACGGTTTGCAGTTCTTCGCTGTACCTGATATCGCTGATCCCAATATCGGATAATCCGTTGATCTTGGTGAAACGCTCAACAGATTGATCACCTTTATCATAAGTCAACACAGCATAAGGTGTTGCAGCATAGATCATATTAGGGGTTTCCGTTACTGCAATGAATTTCCTGAAGGGCAGGTGATCACGCCATTGACCTACTGCTGCATCCTGGGCAGATACAGAAATAAAAAGAATGTTCAGAAACAATATCAGGGATGCAAGTCTAAATTTTTTCATCAGTAAATTGTATTTCTTGTACGCCTGCCCTTGATCGACAGATCTGTATCAGGGGGCAGATTTATTTTCAAAAATAGCCTTTTCAGCTAATTTTTGTATTAATATGTTAAACTATTATTTCCTTTATTTATTGTAAGAATAGTAAATTTACAAGATGGTTGCCTGTAACTTAAATGTATTCTTAAAAAAGCGGGCATTATCTTCGGCTTATGAAACACAATCATAGATACATATCGCGCATTGTCAGTATCGGTACACTCAAATTGGGAGGGAGTGAACCTGTCAGGATACAATCCATGACAAATACTTCTACATTGGATACTGATGCCACACTGAGGCAGGTCATTGCTTTGTATGAGGCCGGTTGTGAAATGGTACGCATTACGGCTCCCACCTTGAAGGAAACCGGCAATCTTGCTGTAATAAGGACCAAGCTGGAAAACAGGGGTTATAACATCCCCCTGGTGGCGGATATTCATTTTAACCCCAGCGTAGCTGAGACGGCTGCTGCAATTGTTCACAAGATCAGGATCAATCCTGGAAATTATCTCGACAAACAGTATTTTTTATCACGTACCGAAAAGAAAAAGGATAAGAAATTTAATCCGGAGGTGATGCGTGAGGCCGTCATCAGGCTTAGCGATATTTGCCGGAAAAATGGGACAGTCATCAGGCTTGGGGTAAACCATGGGTCTTTGTCGGAAAGAATACTACTTGAGTATGGGAATACAGCTGAAGGTATGGTAGCTTCAGCAATGGAATTTTTAAAGATTTGCCAAAGCATTGGCTTTAACGATCTTGTTGTATCCATGAAATCAAGCCATGTCCCCACCATGGTAAAGGCTACACTGAATACGGTTCAGGCAATGATATCGCACGATATGGATTATCCGGTGCACCTGGGTGTCACTGAGGCTGGTGAAGGCGAGGATGGACGTATAAGGTCTGCCGCAGGCATTGGGCCCTTGCTGGCTATGGGAATTGGAGATACCATTCGTGTATCTCTTACTGAAGATCCGGTGGCTGAGATCCCTGTTGCAAAAAAAATAGCCGGATTCTACAACGAAATACGGAATGGAGCAAGGCCATTGCCGATGACGGATTATGAACATGAATATCATTTTAAGGAGACAAATAAGCGGGGCATTATTGGCGGAAGAAATCCCATAGCGGTAATCGGGAATAAGCCGGATGCCAATGATGAATTGCCTGCTGACCTCAGCTATTCCATGCAGGATACTTTAATTGATAAAGATGGAGTAAGGTATCACAGCCATGAGTTTTCAGGCAAAGATGAATTAGAATCATATCTGAGTGCTAAAGCTGAAATTGTACAAGATGAAATTTTTGTGTTTTCTGCCAAAAATGTTCATGAAATTCACGGGATGTTCAGCATGCTTGGAAAAGCGAAAATCCGGAACCCTGTTGTGATTAAGTTAAGGTATTCTGATCATGATCAATTTATCTTAAAAGCCGCAGCAGACTGTGCTTCACTTATCTTGAATAGATACGGGAATGGCTTTTGTTTGATAGATACCTCAGGGAAATTGTATTCCACTCTGACTTTTGGAATATTGCAGGCCACGTCAGCACGTATCAGTGGCACTGAGTATATATCCTGTCCAACATGTGGCAGGACATCCTTCGACATACAAACGGTTTTAAAGGAAGTCAAGGAGCACACCAGGGGCTATAAGAACCTCAAAATTGCTGTTATGGGATGCATTGTGAACGGTCCCGGCGAAATGGCAGATGCTGATTATGGTTACGTAGGTGCCGGCAAAGGTAAGGTGAGCCTTTATCATGCCGGAAAAGTGGTTCTGAAGAACATCCCGGAAGAAAAAGCGCTTGAAAAATTACTTGGATTGATCAGGGAAACTTTGCCCCCGGAATAGCAATGAATGTTATTGCCAGGCTCCAATGATCGCTCCCATCACAGTGAAAGAAATTGCCATATATCCGGCATTGATGAGCCATAATCGGAACGAGCGTCTTTCATACAGGTAGTTGATCCCTATGGCCAGTGCTACCCAGCCAATTCCCGTCAGTGCACCGGCAGTCATACCAAACTGCCATCCCATTCCATTGCCAATGAAGGCAGCCAGGTTAAATGACATGATGAACATCAGCAAAAAAGAAAGCCCAAAGACTTTGAACATGTTTCCAGTTGCCATTTTTTCCTTGGTGAATCCAAGTTCTTTCATCCAAATGTCAGCAAATAAAACCGGAGAATACCAGATGCTTCCGATTACAAAAAAGGCCAGCGCTGATACCAGTACCGCCCAATAATTAATGTCAGGAAAGTCCATTATTAGTAAATTAATTAATAAATCTTGCTGGAATAAATAACAATGACATACCCTGGATTGTTTATTTCCCTTTTTCCGGTCCGGGAATGATAAATGTCACTGCCTTGGGGATTACGGAAAAACTCAAGGGCGAATGCCCGAGGGATTCGCCATCAGCTTCCAGGTAAACAGCTCCTTTCGGACTGGATACAATACGGCAGGTTTTACCTCTGAACAGGCTTACAAATTTTAGCTTTATAAACGAACCATCATACAATTTTGCAACATGTTTTACAAGCTTGAGTTTGGAGGTGGCTTTGATGATGGTAACATCAAGTATGCCATCGTCAGGGACTGCATTCGGAACCTGCATAAGTCCACCGCCATTGTATTTGCAAATGCCCAGGTTCATACTCAAAACACCTCCGCTGAAAACATCCTTGCCATCCACCTGTACATCGAAATAGGTGTTCTTGTATTGAAAAAGGCCGGTAAAAATATTCAGCATATAGGCAAATTTCCCGCCCCTGCCTTTATCCTTCATTTTGTTGGTTTTTAAGGCAACAAGAGCATCATACCCCATTCCGCTTACATTGATAAAGTACCGTTCATGCCTGCCGTTTTCATCAAAATATTCAACATGGCCGGCATCCTGAACGAAGAGATGACCCCTTTTGATGACCTTGATGGCTTGTTTGTATTCTTTTGGAAATTCATACATCCTGCCCCAGTCATTACCTGTTCCTACAGAGATCATTCCAATGATGACCTCACTTACCGGGCAGGCTTTTTGTCTGAATGCACCATTCACAACTTCATTGAGTGTACCATCGCCTCCTACAACGATAATATTCCTGTAGCCTTGTTCTATGGCATCAGATGTCATGGCAATTGCATGCGCCCGATTTTCGGTAAATGCTGATTTGATTGAAAAACCCTGTCTGAGGAGAAGTTCTTTAATTTTTGGCCAGTCTTTTTCGCCCTTTCGGCTGCCGGCATTGGGGTTAACAACAACGAAAAATTCCTGATTGGCTTTATTTTCCTTTTTGACCATATTCACCTAAATTGTTGTTTTGTCCTTTTTCCCAAACAGAAACAGCGAAGTAAAGAAAGCAAAAATGGTCACTCCGGCCTGGGTTTCAATGGTATCTTCTGAGATCATTGAAACGATCATTATTACAAAGAATGCAAGGTAGAAATAGTCATCCATCCTGCGGGTTTTAATTGGCGGATAAAGCAGCACCACCAGAAACCATATGATGCCGATCAATCCGAAACCTACGCTCATAGAAAGAAACTGATTGTGCGACCGCCATCTGAACTCAGGTTTCAGCGGGCTATTCATCAGTTCATATTGTCTTTTGAAAGCTATATTCATATCACCGGTTCCTACACCGGCAATGGGGTGTTGTTTAATGATAAGGATGGATGTTTTCCAGTATTCAACCCGTTGCATGGCCGAGTATCCGCTGGGATCGCCTGAGCGTAAATATTGCTGAACTTCCCAGATAATCTTATAAAGCCTGATGTAAAACATGGAGCGCTGATGATAGTGGTAACTGGCTTCACCTGCTTCTACCAGGGAAATGTCTTCCGCAGTGAGCTGCTCAACTCCATTTGCATCTTTTCGCAGGCCCTTCGATGATAGATACCTTATCAGGGTATACTTCAGAAGCTGTCCTTTGCTGTCCTTGTCATCATAACCATAGCTGCTTCTTTTGTTCCATGCGTCCCGCATTTCGTCGTTTGCAACATAAAGCCATACATAATAACCGTTCTCGGTTTGTAGGTTAAGTGTATCGTGATAATAAGGTGTTCCCAACTCAGTAAGCGGATCAAGATTGTTCAGGTCAACCCTGTGTACTTTAAAAACATCCGTAACCACGCCCATCACATATACCAGTAGCACAATGGGTGTGAGCAATATGGTTACGGTTGCAATCCGTGAATAAATATTTTTCTTTTTGAGGGTATAGTGAATGGCTATGACAAAAACGGCGATCATCAGTACCACAATACCGGTTATGGCTGCTGACAATACCAGGTAAACCCCAAACCATACGAAAACGGCAAGGAATAAAACACGCTGGTACATTTTAAAGCCTGCCCTTTGGGTAGCAAAATAAGCAAGGGTAAATATGGAAATACTAATAAGAAGGCTAAACCTGATGTGTGATATGAAGATGGAAATATCACGCAGATTGCCAACTTCTGTGGTGAATAATATATAGGTGCTGATAATGGTTCCGGCAAGAACGGCGCCTATAAAGAATAACATCAGGAAGTTGAATTTTTTCTTGTCCAGGGATTCTGAAACAGAAAAAATAATCGGTAGTACCAACAGCGGAAGCTTGATCCGAAGGTCTTTTAATGCATAATCGAAATCAACCGTGAACAATAAACCGATTAAATGGAGCAGGTAAAGTGAAGCAAAAACAATGGCCGGCAAGTTGTCTTTGTGCAAAAAACGTTTGAATATTTTGGACATGCTTTCCAGTATCCAGTAAAGCATGGTGGGAATTATTAGAAAGATGCTTACATAGCAGGGAAACCGCAGAAAAAACTTCTTTACCTTTTCAAGTGACATGAATTCTATGATGAGAATGCTCGAAATAGTAAATTGTGAAACACTCATCATGAACTTCGAGAGGGGAATGGAAATGATCATTAGAACCAACCCCCAGAAATATAAATTTCTTAGAAGATCAATGGACTTAATATGTTTGTTGATGCTTATCAAAATTTGGGTTTTCTTCGGTCAATAATACGCAATAAATTTGACTTCCTTTTATCCTATTTTCCTGACCACTTCTCCAGGGCTGATTTCTTCCATACAATGACAATTCCCCGACTTTCTACAGTCATTGCATGCCCTCTCTTTCACAATAGATTCAGCATTAGGGCCTATGGGTGCCCACCTGCCGGGATGCATGGGCCTGATGGGTGGATAAATCCCAATGGCCTTAATGCCTGAAGATGCTGCCAGGTGAAGGGGACCCGTACTTGCGGCCACAAGTCCGTCGCAATGGGCAATAAAACTTATAAACTGATCCAGTTCCATCATTCCGCAGAGGTTGGTAACCTGCCTGGAAAAGATTCCCGACCCTTCAAGCAATTTCCCCTCATCAGCTGTTCCACTGATAAATATTTTGTATTTCTCTTCAGAGAGAAGATCAACAAGTTTTATGAAGTTCTCCACACCCCATTCCCTGGCACTGCCTTTGGATTTAGGGTGGAGGATCAGGTTGTAGCGATCCTTGTCGATCAAATTTCTGAATTTTTTCTTTAGAGGTTCAATCTTACTTAAGCCGTAAAGATTTGAGATCTCCTCTAATGGAACAGTGCTTCTTCCTGTTATTCCTTCAATCAGTTTCAGGTTCAATTGGGCTTCATGTAGTTCCGACCTTTTTCGCGACAACCGCACGAGTTTATTGCATGTCCACCAATGATAGCCTCTGTTTGTTGTTCCCATCCTGACCGGGATTTTTGCTTTCATTGCGAGTCTTGCAATTTGCTTCCGGGGGAATACATGGATGATCATATCAGCCTTAACAGCCTGAAAGGCATCGATCCCATCAGCTGTATTCAAGCTGCTGATTTCGTCCCAGTTCATGAATTCATTTATATGTTCGCAGGCATTTATAACTGCCCGGGTATACGACCGGCCAAGAAAGATAAGGGTGGCATCAGGAAACTCCTTTTTAAGCATTCCTGCTACTGGAAGGCTAAGGATCACATCCCCAATGCTGTCGGTACGACTGATGATAATTCTCTGAATATCCCCCATAAGAAATTTAGGCTTTCATGTCCTTTTTTATCTGCTTGATCTTGGCATACTTCATAAATGTTGCCTGTGCAGAAATGCGGCACACAATATATCCGTAATATCCGTCCAGGAATCCGAGTTTAATGATATAATCCTTAATGAACTTTACAATTGGGCTAAAGAGTATTTTGATAATACCGGATTGCTTTCCTTTTTCAACGGCAAGCTCTGCTGTTAAATTGGTAAAATGATTGGCCTGGGCTATATGCTCCGAAATAGAGTAATATGAATAGTGTAAGAGGTTGCCTGATAATCTTTCAATCGTGGCATCCGCTACTTTCATGATCACATTTTCATGTATTTTTCCCCCACCCCATTCAAATTTATCGCGATGAAATAAACGCAATTTCCTGTCGGGATACCAACCTCCATGCCGGATCCATTTACCGCAATAATTAGTAAGCCTGTTCATTTCATAGCCATCGGCATTCAGGCTGTCTTTAATGGTTAAAATTGATTTTCGAAGTTCATCAGAGAGCGCTTCGTCAGCATCAATGGATATAATATAGGGGTATTCAGCCTTTGCATTTGCAAAGTTCTTCTGTTCCAGGTATCCTTCCCACTTATTGAATATAAAGCGTGCACCTTTTTCTGTACAAATTGCCTCTGTCTTGTCGCTGGAGCCTGAATCCACTACAAGAATATCATCGGCAAGGCCTTTTAGTGAGTCGATGCAACGGCCAATATTCCGTTCTTCGTTCAGGGTGATGATGACAGCTGAAAGCTTTGGCATACTTAGGTTTTTCAAGGTCGATCGATTCCAAAGATAATATATTTCCTTCTGACAGACTGAGCAGGCCTACTTTTTCCAAAAAGCAGGAGCGAAGAGAATCAGTACAGTGAAAAGTTCTAAACGGCCCAGAAGCATAAGGAAAGAAAGGATCCATTTCCCGGCAGTGGGGATAAACGCGTAATTATCAACTGGTCCTACATTGCCAAGCCCCGGCCCAATATTTCCAATAGTTGCGGCAGTAGCTCCGATTGCTGATGACCCATCCAATCCTATCAATGCCATCAGGGTTGATCCTATTACAAAAATGATAATGTAAATGAGGAAAAAGGCCATCACCTTAAAAATAATATCCTGAGAAACCGCCTTTCCATTCATTCTGACCGGAATGATGGCCTGAGGGTGTATCAAACGTTTTAGTTCCAGAAAACTGTTTTTAAATAAGAGCAATTGCCGTACAACCTTAATCCCGCCACCGGTGGATCCCGCCATACCTCCGATAAACATCATGAGAAAGATAAGGAACCATATCATATTTGGCCAAAGCAGGTAGTTATCCGTAATGAATCCTGTGGTTGTGATGATGGATACAACCTGGAAAAAAGAAGTGCGGAAGGCCTCTTCGAAGGACATGCCGTCTTTGTTTAATGCCAGAACGGCAGTGATAATGACAGTCCCGGCAGCTATGAGGTAAACATAGTAACGGAATTCTTCATTTTTCCACACCTTCTTTAATTGTCCGTGCAGTGCAAAATAATGCAGGGTGAAGTTTGTTCCGGCAAGGATCATGAATAAAACAATCACGTATTGAATATAGGGTGAAAAGTCAGCTATGCTTGCATTCCTCGTTGAAAAACCACCTGTTGCAACTGTTCCGAAAGTGTGGCAGAGGGAATCAAATAAATTCATGCCCCCAAGCATGAGCAAAATGGCTTCAACAACCGTAATGATCAGGTAAATGGCCCATAGCCTTTTAGCAGTTGCTGTGATCCTGGGGTGTAATTTGTCTTTTGTAACCCCTGGCATCTCGGCTGCATACAACTGCATGCCTCCAATGCCGAGAATGGGTAGTACGGCAACGGTAAATACAATGATACCCATGCCTCCGATCCAGTGTGTCATGCTTCGCCAGAATAAGATCCCCTTGGGCATGGATTCGATGTCGGTGAGGATGGTTGCCCCGGTTGTTGTAAAACCCGACATGGTTTCAAAATATGCATCGGTAAAGTTTGGGATCGCTCCACTTAAAATAAATGGCAGAGTACCAAATAGTGAAATGATGATCCAGGTGATGGCTACGATCACATAGCCTTCCTTTCGTCCAATGTTTTTTGGATTATTCCTGGTTGAAAACCAGAGAATCCCTCCGGTCAGCATGGTGATCAGTCCAGAGAATAAGATGGCAAGACTTTCCTGTTCTTCGTAATAAACGGAGAAGGGTAATCCTGCAAACATAAAAACACCTTCAATCAAAAGGAGAAACCCAATCACCTTAATGATTACCTTGTAATTGATGCCTTTCCAGTCTTTCATTTGTTATTGAACAGTTTATCCACTTTGTGAATGGATTCCGGCATGCTGAAAACCACGACTTTATCACCTTCTTCAATCTGCAGGTCTCCAACAGCAATAAAGCTCTCGTTGCCACGAATGACCCCACCGATGATGGCTCCTTTGGGCATATGAAGGTCTTTGATAGGTTTTTTTGTTACCGCGCTATGCGGATTGGCAACCAATTCCATAACCTCGGCATTAATACCGCTGAGGCATTTGATGGACGTGACTTCTGCAGACATGGTAAACCTTACTATATAGCTGGCTGTGCTCAGCTTTTTATTGATGATGGTATCAATACCAATATTCTGTGAAATATCAATATAGTCGATATTTTCCACCAATGCAATGGTACGCTTTACGCCAAATTTCCTGGCATGAAGACAGGCCAGGATATTGGTTTCAGAGCTGTCGGTAACAGCAATGAAAGCATCCATTCCCCTGATATCCTCATCTTCCATTAATTGAATATCACGTGCATCTCCATTGATCACCAGCGTATGCTCAAGCTTACTGGCTAATTGCTGGCTTTTTTCTTTGTCTATTTCAAAGAGCTTGATATTCAGGCTGCTTTCAAGTTTGCTTGCAGTTGTTCGTCCGACACGTCCACCCCCTACGATCATGACATTTTTGATATCGATCCTTTGTTTTCCGCCGAGCTTCAGCAAGTCATCAATGCCTCCGGGCTTGGTTACAACATATGAAAGGTCGTTCACGAGAAATTTATCATCTCCTTTGGGAATGATTGTCTTAGAGTTTCGGTGAATCGCAACAGCCCTGAAATCCAGATGAGGATAAAGGGCTACAATTTCGTTGAGGGTTTTATTTATCACCGGAGCATTTTCTTCAAGCTTAATAAGAAAAAGGGATAGCTTTCTTTCCGAAAAATCAAATATTTCCGTTGCGGCAGTCTGACTGAGAAGGTCGGCAATCTCCCTGGAAACAATTTCTTCGGGACATATCAGGGCATCAATCCCCATATTCCTGAACCTTATCTCATTTTCCGGCTTAAGATACTCCAGGTTATTGATCCTGGCAATGGTCTTTTTGGCACCAAGTTGCTTGCCTAAAGCTGCAGTAATTAAATTAGTGCGTTCGTCATGCAATACAGAGATCAGTAAATCTGCCTTTCTTACGTTGGCATTCTGCAATACCTCAATGGAAGTAGAATCACCCGTAATGGCCATCAGGTCAGTATGAGATTCAACCTGTTTTATCAGATCCTCATGCGGGTCTACAATTGTGATATTCTGGTTATCAAGGGATGATAACTCCTGTGCAAGGTGCAATCCTACTTCTCCGTCGCCTGCTATTACAATATTCATTATCTGGTCTTAATATCGGGTGCCAAATTAATACAAACAATCCTTTAAAAGCAAATTGTATATCACAATTCTAATATATATTATTTATTTATTGGAATTCAAATTTGTCCCAATCCTTGCCAACACCAAGTTTTGCACGTAGTTCGAGCATGGATTCAGGCTTGAGGGTAACAGTAGAAACGGATTCTGATCCGGCAGTAATTTTCAATAAAGTATCGCCTTCCGGCCCGCAAACCATGGATTGACCATCATACACATACCCTCGCCCATCTTTCCCTATTCTGTTTACCCCGGCCGTAAAAGCCATGTTTTCTATGGCCCTGCCGCTCAGAAGCGATGTCCATGCGAGTGACCTGGCAGCAGGCCAGTTAGCGACATAAACCAGCAGGTCAAAGGCATATTCACCATCCTTAAAAGTATTTTTGCTCCATACGGGGAACCGGAGGTCGTAGCATATCAATGACATGATCTTCCATCCCTTGATCTCAATGATATTTTTTTGATTTCCGGCAGAGAAATGCAGGTGCTCATCGCCCATCCTGAATAGATGCTTTTTGTCGTAAAACTGATAACTTCCATCTGCTTTCATGCAAACAATACGGTTATAATATTTCCCGTCTTCATGGATGATCAGGCTCCCACAAATCACGCTTCGCTTTTTAAATGCCAGCTCTGCCATCCAGGTTATGGTGAGGCCATCCATCTTCTCTGCATTATGCTTAGCATCCATTGTAAATCCTGTGTTAAACATCTCAGGGAGGATGATCAAATCACTGGGCTCTGAAATCGAAGAAATGAGCTTATCGAAGTGTTGAAGATTAGCAAGAGGGTCTTCCCAGGCAAGGCTTGTCTGTATCAGGCTTATGGTCAGATCTTGCATAGGATATTGGCTGCTTTATCGAGGGTTTTTTCCTTCTTGGCAAAACAAAGCCTGAGCACCCTGTTATGATCGCCTTTATTGTAAAAGGGCGATACCGGGATGGTGGCAATCCCATTTTCTTTTACCAGCCTCATGGCATAATCCAGATCCGCTTCATCGGAAATCCTGCTATAATCTACAAGCTGAAAATAGGTCCCGTGGCATGGGATGATATCGAAACGGGATGTGCTGATGGCATCGACAAAATAGTCACGTTTTTGCTGGTAAAAAGAAGGGAGGTTTTTATAGTTGTTTTCATTTGCCATGTATTCGGCAATGGCCATTTGCACCGGTGTGTTGCATGTAAAAACAACAAACTGATGTGATTTCCTGAATTCTTTCATTAAGTTCTCAGGCGCCAGTACATAACCCATCTTCCACCCCGTGGCATGAAAGGTTTTTCCAAATGATCCTGTAATAAAACTCCTCTCGGCAAGTGCCGGGTACTTGCATACACTTTCGTGCTCCTCCCCATCATAGATGAGATGTTCATACACTTCATCGCTGAGTATGGCGATATCTGTTTTTTTTGTAAGGTGTTCCAGTTGCTGAAGGTCTTTCTTTTTAAGGATACTTCCGGTTGGATTGTGTGGTGTGTTAATGATGATGAGCCTTGTACGGTGTGTAACCATGCGTGCAACTTCCGCCCATTTTATACCATAGTCAGGAGGTTCCATCCTGGCATATTTTACAATACCACCACAAAGCTCAACGGCCGGCGCATAGCTGTCGTAAGCAGGCTCGAAAATGATTACTTCATCATCATCTCGAACCATGGATGCAATAATGGTATATATTCCCTGGGTGGCACCCGCAGTGATATTGATTTCCTTCTCAGGATCATATTTTATCTGATAGGCTTTTTCAACCTTTTCGGAGATGCGTTCCCTCAAGGCAGCTACACCCGTCATAGGGGCATACTGATTATGGCCTTTCTTCATATTCTCATTAATGAGGCTGATAAGCTCTGCTGAGACATCAAAATCAGGAAAGCCCTGAGAAAGATTAATGGCCTTGTGTGCATTGGCCGCCTGCGACATCACCGCAAAAATGGACGTTCCGGTTCGGGGCAGTTTGGATTTAATGGTTCCGGGGAATTTAATCATCAGCATAGTTCGTTAGAAGTATAACAAATGTAATGATAATTGATATGCTTTTCATAATTTTGCAGCAGACTTAGATTATTTCATATATCATAAATATTCCAGATATGAATACCATCGACAACTATAATTTCAATGGCAAAAAAGCACTTATCCGTGTTGACTTCAATGTTCCGCTTGATGATAAATTTGTGATCACCGACAGCACCAGAATAGATGCGGCATTGCCTACAATCCACAAGATTCTTGCGGGTGGAGGCGCCGTGATACTGATGTCGCATCTTGGTCGGCCCAAAACCGGACCGGAAGATAAATTTTCTCTCCGTCACCTGATTCCATACCTGTCTGAACTACTTAAAAAAGATGTATTGTTTGCAGATGATTGCATAGGCGATCAGGCAAAAGAAAAGGCTGCAAATCTGAAACCGGGTGAGGTTTTGCTGCTTGAAAATCTTCGTTTTTATTCCGAAGAAACAAAGGGAGATGAAGCCTTTGCAGGCAAACTTGCTTCCCTGGCGGATGTTTATGTAAATGATGCTTTTGGTACAGCTCACAGGGCACATGCATCTACAACCATCGTGGCACAATTCTTTCCAAATGATAAGATCTTCGGATATATCATGGAGAACGAGGTGAAGAGCATAGATAAAGTCCTGCATGGATCAGGAAAACCCTTTACAGCCATTCTGGGCGGTGCGAAAGTATCAGGTAAAATTGAGATCATCAATAACCTGCTCGACAAGGTTGATAATATGATCATTGGCGGAGGTATGATGTTTACTTTCATTAAAGCCATGGGTGGAGAAATTGGAAATTCCCTGGTAGAGGAAGACCTGGTCGATACAGCAAAAAAAGCATTGTATAAGGCCAAGGAGATGGGTGTAAATTTCTACATCCCTTCGGATACGATTGCTGCGGATGCATTTGACAATGATGCAAATACAAAACTTGTATCTGCCGATGCAGTTCCTGATGGAATGATGGGCCTGGATATTGGCCCTGACAGCATTAAATCCTTTACTGAAGCCATCAGCCATTCAGCAACCATCCTCTGGAACGGTCCAATGGGTGTTTTTGAAATGAGCAAGTTTGAAGCCGGCACAAAAGCCATTGCAGAGGCCGTTGCCGCAGCCACTCAAAAAGGCGCTTTTTCACTGATAGGCGGAGGCGATTCAGTTGCTGCCATCAATAAGTATCATCTGAAGGAAAAGGTTAGCTATGTTTCAACCGGAGGTGGAGCCATGCTGGAGTATATTGAGGGTAAGGAGCTTCCGGGTGTAGTTGCGATCAAGAAAAACTGATATTGAAATCAGAAGTAAGATATCGATGGCAGTTGTTGCAACTCCTGTTTTAAAAGTCCCTATGCCATCTTCCGTACAATACACCTATCAATTTTTCCTTGATAAAAAGCAATGAATATTTATCCCATTCATTATTGTCTTCAGGCAATTCATGATCAATCACTTGAACAACAGTTGCCCAAATATCATTATAGGCAGTGATGCTGTAAAATTCAATTTTGTATCGCTTATTTGAATCTTGTAAATGAAGAGGAATATTGTTGATTATTCCAGATACCGTATCTAATTGATTTCCACTTAATAAGATCTCGATTAACAGCTGATGCTGTATTTCACAGGCTTCTGATATACCCAAAAAGTCAGCTATCCCTGGTTTTGCGAAAATAATATTTGAGATGTAGTAGTTGCCTGTGTCTGTCTGAATAATCGAATCTTGCACAAAGTCAATCACCCTGGAATATTGATCCCCGACAGGCTGAGAATATACTGCAAAAGGGAGTAAGAGGATAAGGAATAAACCAGATAATTTCATTATCAGAATTTTAGCAATTGATTTTCATAGCATATAAATATACAAAGGATTTATCTGATTTTGTTCAATGATCTTTAACAAGAGCACTGAAGCTGCTGATCATAAAGGTGTCTGAACATTGGCAAAGAGATGATAGTGAAAACTTTTTTTATGGAATCTGTAAAAGGCGTGCATCATCCTGATGTGAACGCGCTTATTGTTTAATCTAAAAATTTACGCCATGAAAAGAAACACAAAACAGGACAAAATTGAAAAACAAAGGAAGACATTCTTCATGATCGGGCTCATTTTTGCCCTGTTGATGGTGTTTGCCGCCTTTGAATGGAAAACCTACGAATATTCAATTGACGACAGGATGGTACGTACTGATTTCGGGATTATTGATGAAGATTTTGTTGAGATCACCAAGCACAAAAAGCCTGAAAAGCCAAAACCCATTATTAAGCCGATTGCAGCCATAAAGGAAGTGAAAAACGACCAGGATGTAGCGGATGTAGAACTCTTCAATCCAGAAGTTGATCAGCTCGATTCCGTTCCTGAGTTTGTGTATACCCCACCGGAAGAAAACATTGAAGGAGAAGAAGAGATATTCTATGTCGTTGAAGAAAGCCCTTCATTTCCGGGTGGGACCACGGCATTGTATACCTACCTGAATGCAAATGCAGCCTATACCCCAATGGCCAAGGAAGCCAATATTCAGGGGACCGTATATGTTGGATTTGTAATTGAAAAAGACGGTTCTGTATCAAACGTCACATTGATACGTGGCATCGGTGGTGGCCTCGATGAGATTGTGCTGGAGGCTGTCAGGAATATGTCCGACTGGAATCCGGGTAAACAAAGGGGTGTCCCTGTAAGGGTTGATATGAAACTCCCATTTAAATTCAGATTACAATAACCTAAATTATATACAGCTATGAAAATAAGAACAATGTTCCAATGGGGAATCCGTGCCCTCTCAGGTTTTATTCTGACCTTAGGGATCCTGACTTCTGGTGGAGTCAAGGCCCAGGCATTCATTGACGATCAAAAAACCCTGTCTCCTTATTTTGTGATCCCCCAAGGAGACCCTTCAATTGACAAGATCCCACTGCTTTCAACTTCTGCAGATGTGAAGATTGCAGGTGTAATTGCCGATGTGACCATTAAACAAGTTTATAAGAATGAGGGTGTGAAACCCATTGAGGCCATTTATGTGTTTCCGGCCTCAAGCCGGGCTGCGGTTTATAGTATGCAGATGACCATTGGCGAAAGGGTAATCCTGGCACAGATCAGGGAAAGCAATGAAGCCAGGGAGGCTTATGAACAGGCTCGCGAAAATGGGCAAAGTGCCTCCTTACTTGAACAGGAGCGTCCAAATGTGTTTACAATGAATGTTGCCAACATCATGCCGGGAGATGAGATCCTGGTGGAAATGAGTTATACCGAATTGCTTATTCCTGAAGGCGGCATTTATGAATTCGTATATCCCAGCGTTGTGGGTCCAAGATATTCGAACCATGCAGAGGACCTGGCTTCCAATAAAGATGATTGGGTGAAAAATCCCTATACCACAGAAGGCGTGGCTCCACTCTATGATTTTGATATTAAGCTGAGCATTTCAGCCGGGCTTCCTATTCAGGAAGTTAGCTGCAAAACACATGAAATGGCCATTGCCTTTGACCATCCCTCCCGGGTAGGATTAACCCTTAAAGATGGTGAGGCTGCTTCGGGAAACAGAGATGTGATTATCCGCTATCGACTGGCTGGTGGGAAAATCGAATCCGGATTGCTCCTTTATGAAGGCAAAAAGGAAAATTTCTTTCTTGCCATGGTACAGCCACCTGCAAGGCCAAATGCTGAGCAGATCCCAGCCAGAGAATATGTTTTTATCGTTGACATTTCAGGATCTATGTACGGCTATCCTCTGGATGTTTCTAAAGAGATGATGCGCAATTTGCTTTCTAAACTTAAATCATCAGATCGATTCAACATCCTGCTGTTTGCCGGGGGGTCAAGCCTGTTTTCGGAGCGTTCATTGGAAGCCAACGAGGGCAATATCCAAAAAGGCATCGATTTTATCGATCGCCAGCATGGAGGGGGAGGGACCGAGCTCTTACCGGCGCTTAAAAGGGCATTGGCCCTCAAGGGAACCGAAAACTTTGCAAGGAGTTTTGTGATTCTTACCGATGGTTATGTTTCAGTTGAAAAAGAGGCCTTCGACCTGATCCGGAATAACCTGGCAAATGCAAACTTTTTCCCCTTCGGGATAGGATCTTCAGTGAACAGATACCTTATCGAAGGCATGGCACATGCAGGGATGGGGACAGCTTTTGTAGTGACCTCTTCCGATAATGCATCCGCGAGCGCAGAGAAATTCAGGAAATACATCCAGCAGCCTGTACTTACCAATATCAAAACAAGCTATGAGGGTTTTGAAGTGTATGATGTAGAACCGCTCTCCATGGCGGATGTTTTTGCCGAACGTCCCTTGCTGATCTTTGGTAAATGGAAAGGACATCCGGAAGGCAGTATTCGCATTCAGGGAATTACAGGTGAAGGGAAATATGAAAAAGTCATTGAAGTAAAAGATTTCAGCCCGGAAGAAGGCAATGCCGCCCTGAGGTATTTATGGGCCAGGGAAAAGATAAAAGTGCTGGATGATTATGCTTCACTGGATCTTTATACCTCCGACCTGGAAAGAGAAGTGACTGCCCTCGGACTCGAATACAATCTGCTGACAAGATACACCTCTTTTGTAGCCATTGATAATCAGATCAGGAATGCTGATGGAAGTTATACTACGGTAAATCAACCCTTGCCTCTTCCGGAAGGCGTGAGTAATTACGCAATTGGGGGCATCAGTCCAATGGTGCAGGGATCATCAGGGCAGAAAATGAAGTCATACAATGGAGGTGCCACCGGCCGTACAATAGCTCTTGAAGAACTTTGCCCATCGCTTAAGGAGAAAGATGATCTGGTTTTCTCTGTGGTTGAAACCCTGGCGGAATTTACCGGACATAAACATGGCGTGTATGCATTTATGTACGAGCAACTTCGTTATCCTGTTGATGCTATTGCCCGGGGATTGGAAGGGGAGGTTTTTGTGAAATTTACAATAGAAAAGGATGGAAGCTTGAGTGATATCGAGATCCTCAGCAGTACAGAAGCTGTTTTCGATCAGGAAGCTGAAAGGCTGATCAGGCTTACAGACAAGCAATGGATTGCGGCAAGGCAGGGAGGAATTGCGGTGCGCAGTTCAATGATCATAAAAGTGGTTTTTCAATTGACAGAATAAGGTACAGTTGATTCAGATAAATTCAGAACCGGCTTTTTGACAAAAAAACAAGCCGGTTCTTTTTTTTAGAACCAAAATTTACCCTACTTTTGTGAAAAATTTAACAATAAGGATTTTCGTTATGAAACCATCTCATATTGAACACATTGGAATCGCTGTGAGGAGCCTTGATGAGGCCATTCCATTTTATGAAAAGATGCTTGGTACCAAATGCTATGCTGTTGAGGAGGTAAAAGACCAGAAAGTAAAGACTGCCTTCCTGAAAATCGGGCAAACAAAGATTGAATTGCTCGAGTCGACAGATGCGGAAGGCCCGATTGGAAAATATATTGAAAAACGGGGTGAAGGCATCCATCATATTGCATACGCTGTGGAGGATATCGAATCACATCTAAAAGAAGCAGAAGAAAATGGTATCCGGCTAATCGATCAGCAGCCACGCCGTGGTGCTGAAGGTCTTGATATTGCGTTTTTGCATCCTAAATCAACCTTTGGAGTGCTGACCGAATTCTGCGAAGATAAAAGCAAGTAATAATCCCTTTGAATTTTCTTTCATGATTTCATTTGTAAATAAGATCCAGCAGCTTCTCGAAAAACGGGAAGAAGCTAAAGCCGGAGGCGGAATAAAACGTATTGAAGCCCAGCACGAAAAGGGGAAATATACTGCCAGGGAAAGAATCGACATGTTGCTTGATGACGGCAGCTTTGAGGAAACCGATATGTTCGTGTCGCACCGCAGTCACGATTTTGGCCTTGAAAAGCAGAAATACCTTTCTGATGGTGTTGTGACTGGCCATGGTACCATCGACGGTCGTGTGGTATATGTTTATTCACAGGATTTTACTGTTTTTGGGGGTTCTCTTTCCGAAACAAATGCCCTTAAAGTATGTAAGATCATGGATCAGGCCATGAAAGTAGGAGCTCCGGTGATCGGGATCAATGACAGCGGTGGCGCCAGGATACAGGAAGGGGTAAAAAGCCTGGCGGGATATGCCGAAATTTTTGAACGCAATATCCTTGCTTCTGGAGTCATTCCTCAGATATCAGCTATTTTCGGGCCTTGTGCAGGAGGAGCCGTATATTCACCTGCACTCACCGACTTTATCATTATGAGTGAAAAGACAAGCTATATGTTTGTTACAGGCCCCAAAGTGACGAAAACTGTTACAGGAGAAGATATCTCAACAGAAGACCTGGGTGGTGCATATGTGCATGGAAGCAAATCAGGTGTAGCACATTTCATTGCAGCTCATGAAGAGGAAGGACTGCTTCTGATCCGAAAACTTATAAGTTACCTGCCTTCAAATAACCTGGAAGAACCTCCCGTAATTGAGTGCAACGATCCTGAAAACCGGGTAGAAGAATTTCTGAATGAGGTAATCCCTGAAGACCCCAATATTCCGTATGATATGCTTGATATCATACACACCATCACTGATAACGGTGAATTTCTGGAGGTGCAGCGAAACTGGGCAAGAAATATTATTACAGGATATGCCCGTTTTGATGGTATGTCGGTTGGGATTGTTGCCAATCAGCCTAATTTCCTGGCCGGAGTATTGGATATTGATGCATCAAGAAAGGCAGCCAGGTTTGTCAGGTTCTGTGATGCATTTAACATTCCCGTTGTTACATTGGTTGACGTTCCTGGTTTTCTTCCTGGAAGCGGACAGGAATATGGCGGGATCATCACCCACGGTGCAAAACTGATGTTTGCCTATGGAGAAGCCACGGTTCCAAAGGTCACCATTACCATCAGAAAATCATACGGAGGAGCGCATGATGTGATGAGCTCAAAACAACTTCGCGGTGATGTCAACTATGCATGGCCAACAGCCGAAATCGCTGTTATGGGACCAGCAGGAGCCATTGAAGTACTTGAAGGAAGGGCCCTGAGAGATATTTCTGATGATGAGGAAAGAGCAAAAGTTAAAAAGGAACTGGAACAGGATTATAAAGATAAGTTTGCCAATCCTTATGAAGCTGCAAAATATGGGTATATCGATGACATTATCGAACCAAGAAATACCCGGTTCAGAATCATCCGGTCATTGCGTGCATTGGCAACCAAGAAATGCAGCAATCCACCTAAAAAACATGGGAACATTCCACTTTAAGAAAATAAGGCCATGAATATATTGAAAATAGGACTTGATTTTTCAGCAGTCTTTCCCGACGGGGTCATTATTGCTATTGTGGGATATATTACGGTATTTCTTGCCTTGGTGGTCCTGTATTTCGTATTTACCTATCTATCGAAAGCGCTCAACTACAGGGCAAGAATGAAGCTAAGAAGACAGGGTAGGTTTAAAGCTGCGGAAGAAAAGCAATTATTTATTCCTGGCGACATTTCTGCTGCCATCAGTCTTGCGCTTTATCTGTGCAATGAACTGCATGATGAGGAAAGCAATGTGATTACAATCAAAAGGGTTTCAAAAACATATTCACCCTGGAGTTCAAAAATATACACCTTAAGGGATTTTCCCGGAAAAAACAGTTAAGAAAAAATGAAGCATTTCAAGTTCACTATCAGAGGCCATGATTACGAAGTTGAGGTAAACAGCCTGGAGGATAATGTAGCCAGGGTTGAGGTTAACGGAACCAAATATAAAGTTGAGATCCAGTCTGAAAAGAAAACTTCAAAAACACCTACTCTTGTAAGAAAGGAAGTTCCCAGGGCCAAGGATGCGCACATGATTATGAAAGGGGGCTCTCTTTATGTGGTGAAAGCACCATTGCCCGGTATCATCATGCAAGTTGCTGTTAAGGAAGGGGATGAGGTGAAGCGTGGTACCACACTTCTAATTTATGAAGCCATGAAAATGGAAAATAAACTGGTTTCTGAAAAGGATGGTATTGTGAAATCTTTAAAGGTCAATGCCGGCGACAGCATACTGCAGGGCGACGTATTACTTGAAATTGAATAGACATGGCTAAAAGGAAAGCAATAACGGTTTTTGGGATCATTGCAGTCCTGGCGATGCTCACCGCAGGGCTTCATAAGCTGCATGCCTTTGATAAGGCTGCCTGGGGCACTCAGAATGAGATAGAACAAATTGTTGCGGCCGACGAAGACCCGGCAGCTGCAACAACACAAAACGGTGCATTGGAAGGCTTTAAGAAATTCCTTTCATATACAGGATTTGCCAATGCCACCCCCGGTCATATTATTATGATATTGGTAGGCTTGTTGTTTATTTATCTGGCCATAAAATATGACTATGAACCTCTTTTGCTGGTACCCATAGGCACGGGTATTATCATAGGAAATATTCCCTTTTTCCAGTCACCGGATATCAATTTGCAATTGGGCCTGTACCAGGATGGAAGTGTATTGAATTATTTATATTATGGGGTTACGAAAGGGATCTATCCGCCATTGATCTTTCTTGGTATTGGTGCTATGACGGATTTTTCTTCCCTGATATCCAACCCGCGATTGATGTTGTTGGGAGCGGCCGCTCAGGTTGGAATATTTTTAACCTTGCTTGGTGCCCTGGCACTCGGGTTTAACCTTCCGGAAGCAGCTTCCATTGGGATTATTGGCGGTGCCGATGGGCCAACAGCTATTTTCCTGTCTTCAAAGCTGGCAAATGGAAACATCATCAATGGCATACAAACAGCCAACCTTATCGGGCCTATTGCAATTGCAGCCTATTCATATATGGCTCTGGTTCCCATCATTCAGCCACCCATCATGCGCTTGCTTACCTCTAAGAGAGAACGAAAAATACGGATGAAGCCTCCTCGCTCTGTTTCAAAGCTTGAAAAAATTCTGTTTCCGATTGTAGGCCTGATCCTGACTACCTTTATTTCGCCGGGAGCATTGCCCTTGCTGGGAATGTTGTTCTTTGGAAACATACTAAAGGAAAGTGGTGTCACCAAGCGATTGGCCGAAACAGCCAGGACCTCTTTGATTGATATCGTAGTAATCCTGCTCGGACTTACTGTAGGAGCTTCCACCCAGGCGGATGTGTTTCTCACAACCGATTCATTGTTGATCTTCTCGCTGGGAGCGGTATCATTTATGATCGCAACGGCAGGGGGACTCGTCTTTGCCAAGGTGATGAACCTTTTTCTTTCCACGGAAAATAAAATCAACCCCCTTATTGGTGCTGCCGGAGTTTCTGCCGTGCCAGATAGTGCCAGGGTCGTTCAGACCGAAGGGCTTAAGTCGGATCCCAAAAACCATTTGCTTATGCATGCCATGGCTCCGAATGTGGCAGGGGTGATTGGCTCTGCTGTAGCAGCGGGTATCCTGATCAGCTTTTTGCTGTAATATCTTCTTGTTTTTACTATCTTCGGAGGACTTATTTTCACCTTCAGGATATGTTAAGTCTGATGCATCTTCTTGTCTTATTCCTGGTAGGCTCATTTGGTCTCTGGATGGCCATTCCTGTGGGCCTGGCATATGGTTTCAGCCCGTGGATCATTTGTATTACAATCATCCTGGGCTCTGCATTCAGTACCACACTGGTGTATTTTATGGGAAATAGAGTGAAGAAGTATGTGATGAGTAAAAAGGGTGAAAAATACCTTGGCAAGTCGAAGGCCAAAATGTACCGTTACCTGAATAAATATGGTGTTATCGGACTGGGATTGCTTCTGCCGGGGGTATTCGGTCCTTTTTTGGGAATGGCAATCGGGATCAGCATCGTAAGTGCAACAAAGAGGTTGTTGGTCTGGTCGTTGATTGGGAACGTGATTTGGAGCATTTTGCTTACGGCAGTAGGGGCAATGGGAGTTACAATATTTTGAGTAGCGAACAGGATTTTCTTATTTTAGCAGTTGAAAAATTTATATTATGTTGATAATTGGTATAGCAGGCGGATCGGGGTCAGGGAAGACTACGGTGGTAAACAGGATGGTGGAACTTCTTCCCAACGACAGTGTTTCTGTGATCGCACAGGATTCATACTACTGGGATAATGGTCATCTCCCTGCTGAAGAAAAAAAATTGATCAATTTTGACCACCCTGATTCCATCGAATGGGAATTGCTGGGACGGCATCTTGACCTTCTGAAGGACGGGCATGCCATTGATATGCCAACATATTCCTATGTGGAATGTGCCCGCCTGCCGGAAACCATACGGGTGGAGCCCCGGGCAGTGACCATCGTTGAAGGTATTCTCATCTTTACCAATCCTGAACTCAGGGCCATGTTTAATATAAAAACCTTTGTGGATGCAGATGCCGACGACAGGCTTTCTCGCATCATGAACAGGGATATTGTGAAGAGGGGCCGGGATATGCAGGACGTGCTGAGGCATTATTACGCTTTTGTAAAACCCATGCACCTGCAGTTTATCGAACCTTCAAAGCGATATGCTGATATCATTGTCCCCCAGGGAGGCGAAAACCATGTTGCCATCGATATATTGGCTTCCAAGATAAAAACAAGGCTGGCTGAGATTTAGAAAAATCTTGTGGATTCTTCCTTTCCGGGCGTGAATTCTATATCATTAAAATTTAATACCACCTCATCGTTTGCAGGGGTCATAATGACCAACTCCTTGTCACGGTGATATCTGAAAAATGTATAATATTCTTTGCCTTCAAATTCTTTTATATAGTACTTTAATAGCCAGGATATGGGGTTGCCTGATACACTTGCTTTCATAGGCATTACGATATCCAAATACAATATCTCCGTAAGGGTTTCCGGCTCTGAGTTTGAGAGATGTTCCAGCTTAATCAGGCGTGTATAATCAGGACCTTCTACAATAAAGGCAGGGGGCCCCGGCGTATAAACACTTCTCCTTCCCCCTGTATATTCAATGTAGGCTGTTGCCCCAGTGCTATCATGTAGGATAAGCCTGAATGGCCAGCCTTCTTTCAAACCCAGATCATCAAATACCCTGATGTCCCATACGGCCAAAAGGGCAGTATCTATGCATTTGAAATGATCAATGAAAAAATTGACGAGAAGGGATGTTCCAATGGGGATTAACTCCCTTTCTTTATGAGGTAATTGAGTGTTTTCAAGAAACAACAATGATGCAGAAAAACCAAATTCATTCATGCCTTCATATATGATCCCGTTAGCATTCCTGATGTATATATTATTGTACTTTACAACCCATTCAAAAGCATATCGTTTTCTGACATCATTTTCGGATGATCGTTGTATTCCCACCGGGCAAGAAACAAGCTCAGATCCGGTAACAAACTCTTTTTCACGAACACAAAGGGAAGAATACAGGCTGTCATTTATACAAAGATCCGATCCTGTACCAAGATTCCATGGCTTGCTTTTTTGTGCAAGTATCATGACCGGAAATACCAGTAACAAAGAAATGATGAGTGCCTTTGAAATGTGCATAAGACAAAGGTATTGGAAATTTATTTATCAATTTTCTTGACTTTTGCTTTTTAATAGTATACTTTTGTCCAATCGGTTTAACCATATGGTTAATTTGGGGAGTTAAACTAAAAGGTCAAAAAATGACGGAAAAGGGTATCAGTACAGAGGAAAGCATCCTTATCGTTGCGAGAGAGGTGTTTATGCAGAATGGATATGACGGGACCAGCATGCAGATGATCGCAGATGCTGCAGGCATAAACAAGTCATTGTTGCATTATTATTATAGGACAAAGGAAAAGTTATTTGGAAAAATATTTTCAAAGGCCTTTGGTCAGTTTCTGCCACATGTGGGTGTGATCTTTATGTCGGATATGAGCCTGGAGGAAAAGATTTATGCCTTTACGGAGCGATATATTGATGTTTTTATTGAAAACCCGCTTATCCCGATATTTGTTATGCAGGAACTGAGTAAGAATCCTCAACATCTTGCAGATCTTATCAGGGAAGCGGGCATCAACCCTGATATTATGATGGAGAAGATCGTACAGTCTCTGAAACAGGAGGGAATTGTCTTTGGAGATCCAAAACACTTTATGGTTAACCTCATCAGCCTTTGTGTTTTTCCTTTTGCGGCCAGGCCACTGATACAAAGAATGATCTTTAACAATGAAGAAGAAGCATACAACGCCTTCCTGATAGAGCGAAAAAGGGAGGTTCCACAACTTATTTTAAATGCAATCCGAAACGCATGAAACCTTCAATACTGATCATAGCATTATTGTTTGCAGGTTATTCCTATGGACAATTGCCAGATACGCTTAGCCTTGATCTTTGTCGTCAGCTGGCTATAAGCAGCTATCCGGCTTCTGAACGGACCGACCTCCTGAACTCAGCAAGCGAAATTCAGCAAAAACGCCTGAACACAAACTATTTACCACAGGTGAATATCAATGGTCAGGCCAGTTATCAATCGGATGTGACAAAAGTGGATGTGGAGATTCCCCCTTTTTACATCCCACCACCCATTGATGTGTATGTAACCCCCACCCCCCTGAATACTCCGGTGCCTCCGAAGGACCAATACAAGGTAAGCATGGATATATACCAGGTGATCTATGACGGAGGTGTTACCGGTAAGCAAAAGAAAATTGACATGACCAGCTATGAGATGGAGAAAAAGCGGGTGGAAGTAGAACTGCATAAGCTGAAAGAGAGTGTGAATACTGTATATTTTAGCATAATTCTATTGCAGGAAAATGAAAAGCTACTGGACGTTTTGCTGAATGAATTGCATAGCAAACTCAAAGATGTAAATGCAGCTGTGGAATTTGGCGTGGCTTTGTCATCCGACAAGGATGTATTGCGGGCTGAGATTATCAGGGTGGAACAGCAAATGGAAGAAACTTTTATACAGAAGGAAGCATTCATAAGCATTTTAGCGGAGCTGATCTCACAGGAGATCCCTTTTTCCGTGGTCTTGAATATGCCACAGAATGTAATCTCAACAGCAGCCTACGATCCCGCCAGGCCTGAACTTCAGATGTATGATATGCAGAAGTCTGTATTAGAGTATAGTAAAGACCTGATTACCGGGACATGGAGGCCGAAATTCTCAGGCTATGGTCAGCTGGGATATGGCAATCCGGGATTGAATTTCCTGGAGGATAAGTGGACCCCCTATGCCATTGTAGGCGCCCGTTTGAACTGGCAAATATGGAATTGGAATAAAAACAAGAAAGACAAACAGATCCTCGGACTGAGGCAGGATCTTGTCGACAAGGATCGGGAAACGTTTGATAAAAATCTGAACATAGCATTGGCACAACACCTGGCGGATATGCGAAAATATGAGAGCCTCATGAGGAAGGATCTGGAGGTTATTGATCTGAGGAGGAATATTGCCAGAACAGCATCTTCCCAGTATGATAATGGGGTCATTACCTCATCTGATCTTGTAAGCAGGCTGAATGAAGAGGCTCAGGCAAAATTAAACCTTGAGGTTCATAAGGTAAAACTGGCTAAAGCAAAAGTGGATTACCTCACTACATTAGGAATACTTTAAAACTGCATAAAATGAAAAAATTGTTTTGGATATTGATTGTCTCAACCATACTCGGAGCATGCAATTCTGATGGCAACAAGGCGGATGCCTATGGGAATTTTGAAGCAACAGAAGTGATGGTTTCTGCTATGGCGCAAGGAGAAATATTCCATCTGGACATTGAAGACGGGGATGTGTTAAGTCAAGGCCAATCAGTTGGCTTGATCGATACTACAGATTTGTATCTGAATAAGCAACAATTGATAAAAGCAATTGCTGCTGTCAGGACAGGGCTTAATACCATAAACGCACAGATGGATGTTCAGCTGCAACAGAAAAAGAATTTGCTCGTCGATAAAGAACGGCTCGGGAAATTATTCAAGCAAGGAGCATCTACACAAAAGCAGCTTGATGACATCAATGGGGCCATCGATCTGATCGATGCACAGATCCTTGCCACGAAATCAAATAAGCAGCAAATCCTGGCAGAAATTGCTGCAAAAGAAATACAAATAGAGCAGGTTCAGGAGGCCCTTTCCCGCTGCTGGGTTAAAAACCCCATTTCAGGAACTGTACTCACTAAATATGCAGAAGCGGGTGAAGTTGCTTCACCGGGGAAACCCTTGTACAAAATGGCTGATCTGGAGCGAATGAAACTGAAGGTTTATGTTAGCGGAGATCAATTGCCTCATATCAAGATCGGCCAGGAAGTAGAAGTGCAGATTGATAATACGAAGAAAGAAAATTCCAGCATGAAGGGACGTATTGCCTGGATTTCTTCCACAGCCGAGTTTACGCCAAAAACCATTCAAACCAAGGATGAAAGAGTAAACCTTGTATATGCGGTGAAAATCCTGGTGGAGAATGACGGCACCATAAAAATAGGGATGCCGGGTGAAGTTAACTTTTAAATGTATCTTAGTTTGCAAATGAATATTTACTAAAACAATGATTATGAAAAAACTCAGAATTTTATTAATGATGATTGCGGCCATGTCATTCACTGCTGCCAACCTGTCGGCACAGGATTATAAGGCCGATGATCTGCTTGGTATTTGGCTGAATGAAGATGAAGATGCCCACATTGAGATTTATAAGGAAGGTGAACTTTATTTTGGCAAGATCATCTGGCTGAAGTTTCCCATTGATGAAGAAACCGAACAACCTAAGCTTGATAAGCATAACCCTGACCCGGACCTGCAAACCCGCCCATCCTTAGGCATTCAATTGCTTGTTAATTTTGAATGGGATGAAGACAATGAATGGGATGAGGGCGATATCTATGATCCTAAAAGCGGTAAAACCTACAGCTGCTATATTGTTATGAAAGAATATGATCTGTTGAAGATCAGAGGATACATCGGGATATCCTTGATTGGAAAGACGACTTACTGGACAAGAGTGAAGAAATAATTACACATAAATTTAGCACCTTACTCTCTAATCCCCTGGGGCGATTGCCCTGATGGGGATAAGGGAGAGAGGTGCAAAAACAGACCATGACCCAGGCATCAATCATAATAGAAAACCTATCCAAATCATATGGGAAGGTAAATGCGATCAGCGATATTTCCTTTCGTGTAAACAAAGGAGAGATTTTTGGTTGCATTGGCCCTGACGGCGCCGGGAAAACCACGCTTATAAGGATACTGGTAACATTATTGCTGGCAGATGAGGGTCATGCCTCGGTTGAAGGGCTGGATGTTGTCAAAGACTATAAAAAGATCAGAAAGATAGTGGGTTATATGCCCGGCAGGTTCTCACTTTACCAGGACCTTTCAGTAGAGGAAAACCTTAAGTTTTTTGCCAGCAGTTTCAAGACGAGCATTCAGGAAAATTACTATCTCATCGAGGATATCTACAAGCAGATCGAACCCTTTAAGAACAGGCTTGCCGGCAGGCTCAGCGGGGGTATGAAGCAGAAGCTTGCACTTTCCTGTGCACTCATTCATAAACCTGAAGTGCTCTTTTTAGATGAGCCCACCACTGGCGTGGATGCCGTTTCCCGCAAGGAATTCTGGGAAATGCTCAAGCGGCTCAAAGACTGGGGGATTACCATATTGGTATCTACGCCCTATATGGATGAGGCCGCCATGTGCGACAGGGTGGCCCTGATGCAACATGGCAGGATCATGAGTATCGATCAGCCCGAAAGCATTATCAAAGCCCATCAAAGGCCCATTGCATCGGTAAAAACCAATGACATGTTTAAGTTGGTTAACGACCTTTTGTCGATGGATGATTGCCACTCTGCATATCGATTTGGAGCCAGCGTGCATTACAGTCCGAAAAGCATGGACCTGGATGTTGTTTCCCTGGAAGATTTTCTGGCTCAAAAAGGATATTCTGCGATAGAGGTACTGCCAATTGAAGCGGGTATTGAAGATTGTTTTATGGACTTGATGATAAAGGAATAAGATGCAGGGGCAAGACCATATCATCAGTGTTGAAAACCTCACCAAGAAATTTGGAAGCTTTGTGGCCAACGATAATCTTACTTTTCATGTTAAAAAAGGGGAGGTGTTTGGCTTTTTGGGTGCCAATGGTGCAGGCAAGACCACGGCCATCAGGATCCTCTGCGGATTGCTCATGCCAACATCCGGAAAGATAGAGGTTGCAGGCTTTGATGTATACCGCCAATCAAACAAGGTGAAGAGGAATATTGGCTATATGAGCCAGAAATTTTCTCTCTATGAAGACTTGACCATAAGGGAAAACTTTCGATTTTATGGTGGGATATATGGAATGAGAACCAAGGCCATCAGGGAGAAAACAGACTATTATCTGAAAAAATTTGGCCTCGAAAATGAAAAAAATGCAGTGATCAGTTCTTTGCCGCTTGGCTGGAAACAGAAGCTTGCCTTTTCCGTAGCGATCATGCATGATCCCAAGATCATTTTTCTTGATGAACCAACTGGTGGAGTGGATCCCATTACGCGTCGTCAATTCTGGGAGTTGATCTATGAAGCAGCAGCTTCAGGCATCACGGTATTTGTGACCACTCACTATATGGATGAGGCCGAATATTGCCAACGTGTTTCTATTATGGTGGATGGAAGAATCGATGCACTGGATACACCGGAGGCTCTTAAGAAAAAATATCAGGCCGAATCGATGGAGGAGGTATTTATTAAGCTGGCAAGGGGGGTAGAATGAAAGGCTTTATTATAAAAGAATTCTATCATATTTTCAGGGATGTTCGAACCATGGTCATCCTTTTTGGTATGCCCATCTTACAGGTGCTGATATTTGGTTTTGCCATTTCTACGGAGATAAAAAATGCTGAAATCGCTATTCTTGATTATTCAAAGGATAACATCAGCCTCGAATTGAGCAATAAGATCATCTCATCTGAATATTTTATCCTGAATGAAAACCTGAAGGATGAAAGTCAGATCGAAACTGTGTTTAAAGCCGGGAAGGTTAAAGAGGTGATCATCTTTGGCGATGATTTTGCCAGGAACCTGGAGAAAGAACAAAATGCCACCATCCATATCATTGCCGATGCTTCCGATCCGAATACGGCGAACCTTCTGGTGAACTACACTACCGGTATCATAAGAAATTACATGGCTGAAAAAATGGGTGAAAAAGGGATGCCCATCTCAATAAAAACGGAATATAAAATGCTTTTCAATCCGGAAGTAAAAAGTGTGTTTATGTTCGTTCCCGGAGTGATAACGATACTCCTGATGCTTGTCTCAGCGATGATGACTTCCATATCCATTGCACGTGAAAAAGAATTGGGAACCATGGAAGTGCTTTTAGTATCACCGCTTAAACCCATTCAAATCCTGATTGGAAAAGTGGTGCCTTATGTGGTTTTATCTTTTGTAAATGCCATAAGCATTCTTCTTCTTGCATTTTTTGTTTTCGGGATGCCCGTGCAAGGAAGCCTTATCCTTTTATTGGCAGAAAGCCTGCTCTTCATTGTCATGGCGCTTTCTCTGGGCATACTGATCTCAACGGTAGCAAACAGCCAGCAAACAGCCATGATGATGTCGATGTTTGCCTTGTTGTTGCCAACCATCTTACTGTCAGGCTTTATCTTTCCTATAGAAAACATGCCTGTGGTTTTGCAGTGGTTTTGTAATGTAATGCCAACAAAGTGGTTTATAATTATTGTGAAAGACATCATGTTGAAGGGAGTTGGTCTGGCCCATATCTGGCAGGAAACCCTGATTATCATTGGAATGACCCTGTTTTTCATTGGCCTGAGTGTGAAGAAATTTAAAATTAGACTGGAATAGGACATGAGGACCATATTTTTCATATTGCAGAAGGAGTTTATACAGGTTTTCAGAAACAAGACCATGCTGCCGATTATTTTTGTCGTGCCGATCTTGCAGTTATTGGTGCTTTCTTTCACTGCTACTTTTGAGATCAAGAATGTAGATCTTTTCATTGTTGACCAGGACATGAGCCCTTCTTCCCGCAATTTGATTTCTAAATTTCAAGGATCTCCTTTTTTTACAATCGTTGGACAGACCGCTTCTTTTGCTGTTGCAGAAGAGTCGGTGATAAACAATGAATCAGACCAGATTCTTCAGGTCCCGGAGGGTTTTGAAAAAGGGATCATTTCAGATAAGGAAGCTCCGCTGCAACTTACTACAAATGCCATCAATGGCAGTGCCGCCAGTCTTATGAATGCCTATGCATTGTCGATCATCAACGACTATAACAGCAATATCATCGTTCAGCATCTTGGATTGCGCAAACCACCCGATCCAATCAGGATCAGCAATGCTTTCTGGTATAATCCGGAGTTGAATTATTTCACCTATATGGTGCCGGGAATTCTGGTATTGCTGGTTACTGTGATCTCTGCATTTCTTTCGGCCATGAACATCGTAAGGGAAAAAGAGATCGGTACCATCGAGCAGATCAATGTAACACCCATCAGAAAATACCAGTTTATATTGGGTAAATTGATTCCTTTCTGGTTCATTGCCCTCTTTGAGCTGGCCTTTGGATTGTTGCTGGCCAAGCTGATTTTTGATATTCCCATGCTTGGTAGTCTCGGACTGGTATTCTTTGTGGCAGGTGTTTACTTGCTGGTAGCCCTTGGACTAGGCTTGCTCATTTCTACGCTAAGCAATACACAGCAGCAGTCGATGTTTCTTACTTTCTTTTTTATGATCATCTTCATTTTAATGAGTGGCCTGTTTACACCTGTCCAGAGCATGCCGGAATGGGCCCAATGGATGAATAAGGTAAATCCGATTGCCTATTTCATTGATGTAATGAGAATGGTATTGTTAAAAGGATCTGTTTTTAGTGATATCAGCAGGCAATTCTATTCACTCTTGATATTGGCAGTCTTGCTGAATACACTTGCGGTGTGGAGGTACAGGAAGGTTGTTTAAGC